>CAXHFF010000142.1:0-1540 GCA_964016255.1 uncultured Acidimicrobiaceae bacterium | reverse complement strand
TATTATTGGCAAGAGTGGTTTAGAGAGATATTACCAAGATGATTTAGCCGGATTACCTACTGAGATAATTTTCAAAGACGAAGAAATTACAGAGATTATAAAGGGCTCTCCAGGCAAAGATATTTTTACTAGTTTAGATATTAATCTGCAGACATTAGCTACAGAGTCACTCTTACAAGGTATTAATCTGGCAAATGAAAACTTTGAATCTAGTAGAAATATCCAAAAAGGAGCAATTGTTGTCCTAGATATTAGATCAAATGAAGTTGTCTCACTTGTTTCTTTACCAGATTATGACCCAAATAACTTTGTTGATGGGATCTCTAGATCAGAGTTTAATAAACTTAATATTGATGGAGCTTTTAATAATTATCCAATTCAGGGACAATACCCACCAGGTTCAGTTTTTAAAGTTGTCGCCTACTGGCTTGCTGAAGCAGAAAATATTTATCCAGAGGGGTTGTCTTCAAGAAATGGAAGAATAGATTGCAAAGGCAGTCTCGCTTTTGGATTCGATGACGGATCTCAACAAGTTTACAATGACTGGAAGGAAGACGGTCATGGGAGAGTAAATTTAGGATCTTCTATTCAACAATCATGCAATGTTTATTTCTGGGATATTGCTTTAAAAATATGGAGAGAATATGAAGGGACCACAGCAGAGGCAATTCTTCAAAAGTATGCAAAAAATTTAGGTTTTGGCTCAACGACAAATATTGACCTACCCTACGAGGCAAGGGGAGTCGTTCCAGACAGAGATCTTTTTGAGGATTGGGCTATATCTCAACCAGAACGTGTTAGACCTGAGGGATGGCTAGGTGGAGATTTAATGAATCTTATTATTGGCCAGGGTGCAATTACAGCTACACCGATCCAGGTTGCTAATGCTTATAGAACTCTAATTTCTGGTAAGTTAAGTAATCCTTATATCAATAAGGATAATCAGAATCAATCAGAATCGTCCATAGGAGCAACAGAGGATTTTGTTAATTTTTTACTTAAAGATCTAAATTCTGTTACTAACAAGGGTGGTACGGCATATGCATCCTTCCAAGTTCTGGGAAATAAAGTTAACGATGTAGGGGGCAAAACAGGAACAGCACAAAACTCAGGAGATAAAAATAATACATCATGGTTTGTAGGCATAGATTCTATTAGTAATCCTAGATATATTATTGCAACAGTCATTGAGGAGGGTGGTTCGGGAAGCGCTATTGCAGCCCCAGTCACTAGGAGGGTAATCCAATCCTTAAGAGGAATGGAGCCAACACCAGTAAAATTTGGAGAGATTACCGAATGATAAATAGAAAAATTACACTTTTAGGCCCTGAAGGAACAAATATAACTTTACTTATCATTTTTCTTCTTCTAAATTTCATTTCTTGGATGACTTTATTCACATTATCAGACGGCTTAAATCTAGATTTGCAAAACTCTTTGTTCAGGCACATGGTTTTTACTCTTCTTGCCGTAATTGTTTTCTTTGGCATGACTTTTATAGCTATGGAACAAATCAATAAGCTGTCTCTGATACACATCT
>CAXHFF010000141.1:0-1572 GCA_964016255.1 uncultured Acidimicrobiaceae bacterium | reverse complement strand
GACAGATATAAATGTAATTAATAAAATATAAAAATTATGTTAGAATCTCATTTAAAAAATGTAACAAAAGAAAACAAAGTTATTTTAAATAAACTTGTTGAAACTGAATTAAATAAAATATTTAAAACAGATTACTATGGTAGTAAAGAACAAATAGAAAATGAAAAAATAATAATGGAAAATTGTTTTGTAAAAGATAATTGTAAAATGAAATATAATGAAACAATTGAAGAATGGTTTTTAAGAATATATGACTTAACAAAATAAAACTTTACAAAAATAATACGCAACTAATTTGATAATAATATAAAATATAAAAGATATGTACGAAGTAATTAAAGAAGCCACTTGGCTTAAACGAGGAGTAGCAACACACTTTAAAAGTTATGTAAAAGCAAATAGCATAATAGAAGCAACTAAATATGCAGCTGCAGAGTGGGGATTAGATAATATAAAAGAAATTAAAGAAATATAATATGAAATTTACAAAGAACGAATTGAACCTGATGAGGTACGCAGTTGAAGACCTATTAATAAATCGACACAAAGACGATGTGCCCCCGAAATTTGAAGAACACGTAAACGAAATCATCGAGAAGATCGATGGAATGCTGGGCTGAACCTCACCTCCTTCGTCGACTGAAGTGAGTCCTTGCAAAAATAATACGTTAATGATCTGATAATATAATAAAATAAAAACTATGATAATAATTAATAAACTCACTGGCCGAGATGTCTCAAAAGAATACTTAGCCCTAATGGAAAACCTAATTACAAACGATGAATTTGAAACCATTACTCTAACCCCTGGTAAAACCGGCAAACTAGAATTGTTTAACTAAAAATTAATATGCGACAATAGCCTGTTATTAATCTATATTAAGTACCTAATGTCGCACTCAGGAAGCTTACAAAATAAATACGTAATCAACCCGATAATAATTATAAATAATTATATATGTGCATACTGATTATGCATTATAACACCAACAAAAAAAATATATATAAATAACTTAACACCTTTACACTATGCAAAATTTAACTAAAACTCAAAACACAATTATCTTAGTTGCGCTTGAAAACTTCTTAGATGATTCTAAAAAACGCCAACCTGAATTCAAAGCACAAGTAGCTGAGTTAATAGACATTTATAATAATATAACCTAATCTAAATATATATACAAATGAAAAATTTCTCAAATAAAATGTATGACTTTAAGCTTGGTACTTATAGCTATATGGGTAATAAGATCAGTTCACTCGGTGCAACGGTAATACTCAAAAGACCGTCAGCACATACGCACATCAACTTTGATGATATCTCAGATGCTATACATGTAATCAAAGATCATGTATCTAAGTACGATACCAAAGTTAAACTTGATACAATGCAAGATGAATATTTAAACAGCGAAGCTGGGGCTTGGGGCCGAAGCGGAACATAAACAAAAACAATATGACAAATAAAGAACAAGCAATTGAATCCTTAGAATCCATTGCACACTGGATGAAAGTTTCAACCTTTGATTATGACCCACAAGATTTGAGCATGATCTTAGATCTGTCTCTTAT
>CAXHFF010000140.1:0-1616 GCA_964016255.1 uncultured Acidimicrobiaceae bacterium | reverse complement strand
TTCAGGAAGCATACACTGTTGGTCTCACCATGGCTGCAACAAAACATAATTATTTGATTACTGATGCAAGTGAGATTCCTCAAATATTACTGGAGGCAAAACATATAGCAGTCACAGGAAGACCTGGACCAGTTCTTGTGGACATACCAAAGGATATCCTTAACCAGAAAGCAAAATGGGTTGAGCCAAAACTTTTAGACCTACCAGGTTATAAACCTACACTTGATGCAAATCCAAAGATGATTCAACAAGCTGTAAACTTAATTAAACAATCTAAGAAGCCACTTTTATATGTTGGTGGAGGAATTATTCACTCTAAAGCAAACATGGAATTATTTGATCTTGCTAAAAAATTTAATATACCAGTTGTAACAACTCTCATGGGTAGAGGTGCATTTCCTGATGGCGATGAGTTATGTCTAGGAATGCCAGGCATGCATGGAAATTACACTGCTACAACATCAATCCAAAATGCAGACTTACTGATAGCAATTGGTGTAAGATTTGACGATCGAGTTACTGCAAATCCAAAATTCTTTGCACAGAATGCAAAAGTTATTCATGCAGATATAGACCCAGCAGAAATAGGTAAAGTTCGAGACGCGGAAGTACCCATAGTAGGAGATGCTAAGAGTGTAATAAAAGGTCTTATTGAAAAACTAGAGTCAACTGAATTAGAAACATCTGGATGGATTAAAGAAATTAACGATATGAAGGAAAGCTTCCCCTTAAACTACAATCAAGAAGACAAAGGCCCATTAAAAGTTCCTTATGTTCTTGAGGAGCTTCAAAAAATGTCAGATGATGATTCAATTGTTGTTTCTGGTGTAGGCCAGCATCAAATGTGGATATCTCAACATTGGAAATTTACAAAGCCAAACACATGGTTAAATTCTGGCGGTCTTGGAACTATGGGCTACTCTCTTCCTGCAGCAATTGGAGCAAAAGCTGCCTTTCCGGATAGACAAGTCCTCGCTTTAGATGGTGATGGATGTTTTCAAATGACATGCCAAGAACTTATAACAGCCTCCACAGAAAACATACCCTTAAAAATAGTTGTTTTTAATAATGGCAACCATGGAATGGTAAGACAGTGGCAGAAAATATTTTATAATAATCGTTTCTCAGCTTCAGAACTGACACACCATACTCCTGATTATGTAAAACTTGCAGAAGCTATGGGTGCTGTAGGACTTAGGATGGAACAAAAGTCTGAAGTAAAAGATGTTTTTGAAAAAATGCTTGAAATCAACGACAAACCCGTGCTTGTTGACTGCGTGGTAGACCCAGAAGATATGGTATTCCCTATGGTTCCTGCAGGTGGAAGCAACGATGTAATAATTCTTAATGAAGAGGATTTAAAAAAATTATGAGTGAAAGAATTCTCAGTGTTCTTGTTGAGGATAAACCAGGTGTCCTTGCAAGAATTTCCTCAACAATCTCCAGAAGGGGTTTTAATATAAACTCTCTTTCTGTTGGTCCAACAAATATAGCGGGAAGATCAAAAATGACAATTGTGACAGAACTTGAATCAGTAGAGCAAGTCAAAAAACAGTTAAACAAATTAATAAATGTTATAAAAATTGTAGAACTTGACCCGGAAAACACTATTGAAT
>CAXHFF010000139.1:0-1626 GCA_964016255.1 uncultured Acidimicrobiaceae bacterium | reverse complement strand
TTTTCCAATAAAAAAGCTCTTTGTGCGCCACCTACTGTTGCACAGGCAAGATTTAGAAGCCCGTTGTCAGGTCCTATCATTACACCCCATTCAGTTTCTATTCCTATTGATTTTCTTTCAGTTCCTACTCCAGGATCTACAACTCCCAAGAGAACTCCTTGTGGAATATACTGGATGGCTCTCATTAACAGTAGGCTGCCATACCTTATGTCTTGAGGAGGTATTCCGTGAGAGATGTCATTGATAACTATTTTTTCATCAATTCTATTTATTACACCTTTCACTACCCCAACAGATCCATCGCCTAATCCAAAATCTGAGGCGAAAGATATTATTTTTTTTGACATGAATTTAGTATAAGTATGTAATCTTTGTTAACCTAAACTCTTAAGGAGTAATTTTGAAAAAAATCTTTTATTCATTAGGAATATTTTTAATCATTGCATTATTGGGAGTTGGTTGGTATTTTTCTGGTCTTATTTATGAATCAGGATTAAACCCAGAATTTACTGAGACTGAGAGTGTTGGTACAGCTGAAGACAGAGTAGTCGTTGAGTCTATTACCTCTAAATCAATAAAATTAAATGTTGAAGAAGAGCAATGGGGAGTAATGCTGGAAAACGGCATTTATGGGATTATAGGCCAGAATGGTGATGCAGTTATTGGAAAAATACTCAACACGAATGGAAATATTATAGAAAGAGAGTTATTACAGATTAATGGCTCTTTAGTAACTGGTGATAGGATTGCTGGTTCTGCCGGTCTTCTTTTGGATGAAAAAACTGGAATTTATAAAATTCTTGGTACCTCTGGCTGGTCAGGTCAGGCAACTCAAGGTATTTATACTCCAAAGTCAGTAGTCGATATTGAATATGAAGATATTTTTTATCAATCAGATATTGGACAATTCCCTGCTTATTTAACCTCTAGTGGAGATGATGGAGTTGTGATTTTTGTACATGGTTTCAGAGGAGATTACTCAAGAGAGGTTTTCGCACAATTGAGAGCAAAAGATTTAATGGATATGGGATTTCGTTCGATGATAATCTCTTACAGAAATGATAGAGGGCTACCGAAAGACCCATCCGGTATATTTCAATACGGAGTTTCTGAGTGGAAAGATATTGATGCAGCAATTGACGAGGCAAGAAAAATAAGTGAAAATGTAGTACTTTGGGGTATAAGCGGTGGTGGTGGCCCTGTATCTTCATGGATTCAAAACACAGATGATATAAGTAAAGTTTCCGGGATTATTTATGAAGCTCCAGTAATAAGTTTCTGGGAAAGTGTAGAAGTAAACGGTGCTGCTAGGTTTCCATGGTTACCTCAAGGTTTATTTAGCTATTTCAAAATAGTAACTGAATTACGTTATGGAGTAGATTTTGATTCAATGGATTTCCGTGATGCTGTAATCAATTCAGATATACCCGTTTTATTATTCCATGGCGATGATGATGAGTGGGTTCCTGTAGAAATGTCAGATCTAATTGCGGAATCCAGAAATAAGAATTTTACTTATATTCGTAGTGAGAATGTTGGACATGTAACTTCTTGGAATGCAGATCCAGAAAACTATGTTCTGCAAATGTCAGTGTTTTTGTCCTCACTAAAATGATTGCTTTTTTT
>CAXHFF010000138.1:0-1672 GCA_964016255.1 uncultured Acidimicrobiaceae bacterium | reverse complement strand
GTTTGAAATAACAGAAGAATACTTAATATTTAAATATAAACTAGATTCCTAGCCCAGGTCTTTACTCATTGGAAAAATAATATTTATAACTTCTGCACACGCTTTTGCAATTTCCATATGTTCTTTCTGGGTTCCATTTGCAGCTCTAAGTTGAATATAATGTATCCAACTTCTTAAAGTTCCATTCATATATAGTTTGCTAATAGTATTTCCCTCTGGCAGGACAGATCTAGCTTGTTCTTTAGCAATACCAGATTCAATAGCCCAGTTGTATGCATTTTTCGATGTTTCTATTACTTCTTTTTGCAAATCATTCCATTTTGAAATTATTTCTTCGTCATTAGTTTCTACAGAATTTTGTCGATTTCTATCATCTTGTAATCTTGCTTCTCGTATTTCAAATTCCAAATCTTTTACTGGGTTAGCGTATCGTTGACTAAATTCTTGAAAACTAAAAGATCTATGTCTCAAAATTTGTCGTGCTATATCACGCGTTGTTTCTATTTCTAGGCAAGCACTTACCATTTCAAGCGGTGACCAGTGTGCATTTTTAATCAGGTAATTTATTAGTTTTTCACTAGTTTCAGTATTCAACTGATTTGAAGGATTTGAAACTCTTGCACAGAAAGCTACTAATTCCTGAGCATCCGTAATTCCATCTGAATAGAATTCTTCAGTGGGTTTAGAATAACTTATTAATTTAACTTTCATTTATGTAACTATATTAAAATAAAAAAAATATGTTTTTATTACGAATAATAGTTTTTCTAATTTTATCATCATTAATTTTGATACTTGCTTACCCACTTCTTATTGTATTTAATATTGCTTCAGGGGGAGATGGGTATGGATTATGTAATGATTTAGCAACATGTATCATTCCAATTACAGAAGGACCACGACTATTAGTCTTTTTAATAGGTATTTTCTTCTTTCTTGTTTTCCTTTTAAGGTTGATAACAAAATATATGAATTCTCTTCAGAATAAAAACTCTATTCTTTGATAACGAAAAATATAGATAATAAGACTAAAAATACTCCTGCCCAATTTGTGAAATTTAAAACCTCTCCAACATAGAGTATTCCAATAATTAAGGCAAAGATAGCTTCAAGGCTAAGCAATAAAGCAGCAGTTGATGCATTTATAATCTTTTGGCCAAATAATTGTAAATAAAATGCTGCAAAATTTACAACAAATCCTAAGAATAGAATTGGAATTACGTATTCTATTTTAAAAGTAAATTGCTCAAGGTTTATGAATGGTATGCAAAGTATTGTTCCTACTAATGACTGAACAAACATTAGTTGTGAAATGTTTTGATCTTCTATATACCTTTCAACCATGACAATATGGAGGGCGTATCCAGTTGCACATATAACTGTAAAAAGATTACCAAATAATTGGTCGTAACTGTTGCTTGCAATCAAAAAGATTCCAGTAAAACCTGTAAATGAATACATATAACTTTTAGTTGAAAGGTTTGTTTTGTTAATGATTTTTGAAAATATTGGGGTTAATACAATGTAAAATCCTGTTACAACACCTGAGTTGATAGTACTAGTGGTCACCAGCCCTTGGGTTTGTGTCACGTATCCAATCCATAAAAATAATCCCATAAGAATCCCTGGTTTGAGAGTTTGCTTATTTGGGATTCCTCCAGTCATTAAAAAG
>CAXHFF010000137.1:0-1677 GCA_964016255.1 uncultured Acidimicrobiaceae bacterium | reverse complement strand
CTTCTGTAGATGGGCATGAAAGCCAAGAGCCCCAACACCAATAGAGCGCTCATTAATTGCAGAGAATTTTGCCCTTGAAACAGCAGCAGGAGCTTTATCAATAAAATACTGCAGTACGTTGTCAAGCATCTCAGCAACGTCCCGCAAAAAAAGATTTTCATTTTTCCAGTCATCAAAGTACTCTAAGTTGAGCGAAGAGAGGCAGCATACGGCGGTTCTATCCTTATCAGTTGGTAATACAATTTCCGAACAAAGGTTTGATTGCTTAATACTTAGTCCTAATTTCTTTTGGAATTCAGGCATTAGTCTATTGCTTGTGTCAATAAAATGAATATAGGGTTCGCCTGTCATCATCCTAAGCTCTAACAACCTTTGCCATAGTTCTTTAGCAGAGACCACCTCCTTCACACTTCCGTCATGTGGATCTTTCAACTGCCAACTATCATCAAAGTCCTTATCCATCATTGACTTTTCAATAATTTTCATAAACTCATCATTAATGTTAACACCATGATGTAAATTAAGTGTACGCATGTTTGGATCACCAGTAGGTCTTCTCATTTCAAGAAACTGTATTATATCTGGGTGTGATATATCCAAATAGGCTGCATATGAGCCCCTTCTAGTCCTTCCTTGACGATAAGCTAAGGAAGATGCGTCATAAGTTTTTAAATGTGGCATAACGCCTACAGACTTGTCATCTGATGATCTTATACCAATTCCAATTCCTACTCCTCCTCCAAGCATTGATAACCAGTTTACCTCCGAAAGAGTACTGACCAAACCTTCAGATGAATCTGGAAGATAAGGTAAAAAGCAAGAAATAGGTAAACCGCGAGCAGACCTACCGTAAGATAAAATGGGAGTAGAATAACTAAGCCAATGCTTGCTAGAATAATCGTAAAGACGCTGGGCATGCTCTTCGTTAGAACCAAAAGCCTTGCTGACATAAGCGAACCTTTCTTGTGGTGATTTTTCCTCATCTTTCATATAAGACTCTTTAAGTCTTTTAAAACCAAGCTCATCAAACAACTTATCTCTTGATAAATCTATATTCATAATATTTACTCGTAATATTTTTTGTACTTAAAGAGTATAATTCTTTGTTGCTCAATTATATTTCTAAGTTTTGTTAAATTAACTGACAATGATTGATAACCTTCATCTGTTAACGCAAATAAGACAATGTCTTTTTTATCATCTTTTAAAACTTTCCATACTTCTTCTGCGTTACTTGGATGAATAATTATCCAACTTGGATCCAACAGTTCAATGGGTGATGGAACTTTTAAGTTAAGTTTTTCTCTTTCAACTTCTACAGTTTCTACTTTTACTTCCTTGACTTTGTCTTTGTTAAATAAACTGAATGATGCACAACTACTGAGTAGCAATGATCCTATTGACAAGAGAAGGACATTCCGAATTTGGTTTTTCATTTAATTCTTTTTCCGTTAAAGGTGCACCAGAAGCTAACTCTATACATCTTATAGCTTTTTTGGAAGCATTATTAATAATTCTTTCAACAGATTTAGTTTTACGTATAGCTGACTTACCAATATCTCTAACTGTGCCATCAGCTTTTGTTTTATTAAATCTTTGTTGTAATGAATTTAAATCTTTGTTTTGACCTTGTACTACTAATGATAATTCTTTGTTAGCTTTTTGAATACTCTGCAC
>CAXHFF010000136.1:0-1677 GCA_964016255.1 uncultured Acidimicrobiaceae bacterium | reverse complement strand
CCACGTGTGTTCTCGTCGGCAGCGTCAGATGTGTATAAGAGACAGTTTTCAATCTATATATGCTTTAGATACCTTGGTTCAAATGATTTAAAATACATTGATACTTTAATTATTTTTTGTGTATTGATTGCATTCATGAGAACTGTAGGAATAATTACTTCTGGTCTTTATGTCACTCCTTTTACAATTCTTGCATTCATACCTGAATATCTAGGAGGTCCGATACTAATCTATATAAAAAAAATGGTTGAACGTCAATCTAATTAAGGCTATTACGTATACCTACAATTTGCATTTCAAAATTTGAATTCTTCATATAGTTGTCAATAGTATCTTTATCAATATTTAGTGACATATAATTATTTTTAACCCATACGCTTAATTTACTAGCTGCTTCTTGATTGCTTAATTCATTGATTTCCTTCGTAAAATCAATCCACATTTCAATATTCTTAATTGAATTTTCAATTAGTTCATATGGCTTTTCATGGATTCCAAAATGTGCGATTGCTACAGCATTTAATTCAAGTTTGCTTATATCTTCAAGTGATTTAAATAATTGGTCTTTATTAAAATCAGGAGGTGGGAGATTAGGTTGAACAAAATCTCCATGTGGATAGATGAGACCTAGCGTATCTCCCATAAATATTGTTTTTGAACTTGTGTCGTAAAATGTGTAATGATGTTTTGCATGTCCTGGGCTATATAGTGATAGTAAATTTCGCCTATCTCCTAAATCAAAACTATGTCCATCGGATAAAGATTTTATATTCTGAATAGGAGTTGCTTTTATTTCCCCCCAATTTTCCTTAAGCCAATCTTCAGTGTAAATAGAAGCTACTGCATTCCAAAGTTTTTCAGGATTAGGTAGATGTTTTAAACCTAGTTCATGTACATATACAAAATGGTCTCTGTATTTTTCGACCACATGTCCTATCCCGCCGACATGATCGAGGTGCAGATGTGTTATTGCCGATCTTTTAACATTTTGAATTCCTAAACTTTCAAGTGCTGATATTAAAAAGGGGAATGAATTTGACGGACCTACCTCAATTAAAATGGGGTTAGCAGAATCAATGTAGTAGCAAGACATTCTGCCGGGTTTACCTTCCATAAGTACATCAATTTGATAAAGATTATTATCAAATTTAATTACAGATGGTTCCATATATATATTTTTGCATATCAACTCTATAAACTACAATATTTGTGTGAAAGTTTCTTTAGCCAGCACAGCACATTATTCTGTAGAAGCAGCAGAGTCGTTAAAAGATCTTAATCCTAATGCAGCTGATGTTCTCATAACAAGTGTCATCACATCTATGGTCACTGATATAGGAGTAGTTTCTCCTACTTCAGGGGCATTATTGTCATATTTCGATGGTTCATCTTCTTCCTTCCATACAATTGATGGGTATTTCAATTCACCAAAGAATTTCAAAGGTAATGATCATGAAGAACATAGAATATCTATGACATACGGTGGTTATGTTGAAACATGTAAGGGAGTAAATACATTTGCAATACCTGGAATTTATAAAGTACTTAACACAATACATGATAGATACGGCAGTATTCCACTCAGCAAACTATTTGAGTATCCAATTGAACTTGCAAAAAGGGGGTTTAACTTACCTCAACCATCAAAAGATTATTTAAGACATTCATTAGAGCCTT
>CAXHFF010000135.1:0-1717 GCA_964016255.1 uncultured Acidimicrobiaceae bacterium | reverse complement strand
TATGACATCTTCTTTTATCTAGTCATCCTTGTTTCAGCTGGTCTTGGTGTACTTGTTTCTAACAGAGTGCAAATGACTCAAATGCCGGAGCTAGTTGGAATTTTTAATGGACTTGGAGGTGGCGCGTCTGGAGCTATTGCCTATGTAGAGATTTCAAATAGTAATTTAGTACTCTCAGATTTCTCCGTAGCAGTATTTTCTATGACTGTTGGTGTCTTTACGTTCTCCGGAAGTTTAATTGCTGTAGCTAAATTGCGTGGAAAATTAAATAGTTTCAACGCCATGCTGATTAATTTATTATCTGGTGTGTTACTTGTTGGAGTGGTTGCATTATTAGTAACAAAAATAGACTTCTCAACTGAGTACATCATCATTCTTTCACTACTACTTGGCATTACACGAGTGATATTAATTGGTGGTGCAGATATGCCAGTAGTCATCGCATTCTTAAACTCTTTATCAGGAATTGCTGCAATGGCAGCTGGGTTTATTGTGAACAGTATCATCTTGATTGTTGCTGGTGCATTAGTTGGAGCATCTGGAATCATTCTTACTCTTTTAATGTGTGCTGCAATGAATAGAACTATTTACCAAGTACTCAAAGGTGGCTTTGGGACGACGAAGATCAATAACGAGTATGAAAAAGATCCAATTAGTACCTCTGCCGAGGATATTGCAATTCAGTTAAGCTACGCAGAATCTGTTGTCATTGTGCCGGGTTACGGTATGGCTGTTGCGCAAGCACAGTCTGCAGTAAAAGAACTGACCAACACTTTGAAATCAAAAAATATTGAAGTGAAGTTTGCTATTCATCCAGTTGCTGGAAGAATGCCAGGACATATGAATGTACTTCTAGCCGAGGTAGATATTGACTATGAGGATATGTTTACCTTAGAAGATATTAATTCTGAGTTTTCCGCGACTGACGTAGTGCTTGTTATTGGTGCGAATGATGTCGTGAATCCATTAGCAAGAACAGATGAAAGTTCACCTATCTATGGGATGCCAATCTTGGATGTAGATAAGGCAAAACAGGTTGTTGTAATAAAAAGATCCATGTCACCAGGTTATGCTGGTATTGCTAACCCACTCTTTATTGAGGAGAATACGAAAATGTTATTTGCAGATGCAAAAGAAGGCTTAGAAAATATAGTTAAATCGTTCGAACTAGTATAAAAATTTATATACTCCATACATGATTAGCAATGATTATTTAGCAATAGAGAAACCTTTACTTTACCTTCATATTCTTGCCGGTTTTATTTCTCTAGGTATTGCCTATGCTCTTTTATTCATCAAGAAAGGTAATAAAAGACACAAAAAATTAGGGATGATTTATGTTTATGGGATGTCAACTATTTTTGTGACAGCAATTCCACTAAGTTTACTTGGAGAATTCAACCCATTTCTATTTGTTATTGCCATTTTCTCCTTTTATCTGGCATTTTCAGGATATCGCCAAGGTCGAGATAGAAATGGAGCACGTGAGCAAATAGATAAAGCATTAGGTATATTCATTACTGCTACCAGTATTCTTTTTTATTCTATGGCTGTAAGTTTATATTTAATCGAAGATTCTATGTGGATTACTTCTGTAATTTTTGGATCTATAGCTTTAGTTTTTGGTATTAATGATTTTCGTCGTATGAAATTAATTGAGCGCCCAAATTTTTATGACAGAACTAATCTTCATTTAAATCTTATGCTTGCCGGAACT
>CAXHFF010000134.1:0-1742 GCA_964016255.1 uncultured Acidimicrobiaceae bacterium | reverse complement strand
ACCTAATCCAATCATTCCTAATTTACTTTGTGAAAAAAGTTTCCAATTTCTTTTGAAAGCTTCTCTTCTAAGCTGCTTCTGTAAATTCTTTTCTTTTAATTCATCAATTTCCATTATTTACCCCTGAGACTTTACTCTAATTCTTGGATCTAGGTAGGAATATGAAATATCTGCAATGAGGTGTGCGATTAGAGCAAATACCCCTACGAATGAAAATGCTGCCATTGCCACAGGTATATCTTCTTCCAGTACAGCTTGAAGAAGTAGCTGCCCCATACCGGGCCATGAAAAAATCTGTTCAGTTAGGACGGACCCGTCAATGATGGTAACTATAGTAAAAATGAATGATGTGACAACTGGTAAAAGAGCAGTTCTAGCTGCATGCCTATCTCTTATTCTTTTTTGACTAATTCCCTTTGCTCTTGCTGTAAGTATATAGTCTTCTTTTAAAACTTCCATCATGGTAGTACGTGTGAGAAGAGCCGTACCGGCAAAAGCTACAATCGTAACTACCAGCACTGGAAGAATCATATGATAAGCTATATCTGCTGCATATGGCTTTCTAGCTAAAGCTTCTCCTGTATTCCAGTAAAAATAACTTCCAATAAATATTGCTATTAGGTTAGCAAAGCGTATATTCCTTCTTGAGGAAAGAGACTCTATTCCACGAGTGGCTGTATATGCTGCAAACTGTAAAAGTGATATGACTAATACAAACTTAATCATCATTGCAAATATTACATCACTATCAAATGGAGCATCGTACCATTTTTCAGGATATAAAAACTTACCAATTGGAAACCAGCCCATTTTATATCCAAAAAACCACAACATCATTAATGCAAACCATGGATAGAAAACTGTATAAGAAAAAACTGAAGTGATAGTGATCCATGTTTCTGATTTAGAACCTCTTCGCCAAGCGAGGACTTTACCAATAAAAAATCCTGTATAAAAAGCGACAATATTTACAACTTAAAATAACATTAAAGTTCGAGGTAATCTTTCAGCAATTAGCTCAATGGGTGTTTTTGGGAAATATTTATATGAATACCCGAAATCACCTTTAAAAAAGTTTACAACATAAAGTTGAACTCTTTCTGAAAGAGGTTTATCTAAACCATAGGTTTCCAGAACTTTCTGGTAAGCATCAGGTGGGAGATTAGGATTTAAGAGTAAATTAGAAAATGCATTTCCAGGAATAGCGTTAAATAAAAGGTAAGAACTTACTAAGAAAATAAAAAACACTACAACCATCTGTAATGTTCTTCTAACTATATATTCAACCATATTAGTACCCTATTTTAGACATTTAAAAAACATAGGTAGGCCTAAGCCTACCCATGTTTAAATAACTTTATTAGTCGGTAACTTTTACAAGACCGGCCCAGCCAGCTCCTGTTCCAGACATTCCGTCTAATACTTCTGTGAATGGATAAGATACGTTATCTCTATATACCTCAAGTGTAGGTACGTTGAATAATACCAAATATGGCATTTCTTCGAATAAGATAGCTTCCATTTTTTGTGAAATAGCTATTGCATCACTTACAGTTTTAGCTTGCGCAAATTCAGCATCTAATGCGTCGAATTCAGCATTGTTAAAACCAGGTGTGTTGTAGCCACCTTCACATGTGTCATTCTTGGAATTGAAGAAATCTCCAGGGTGATTAGGGAATGCACTTAGACCCCAACCAAGCATGTAGAAATACCAATCCTCACAAGTTTCTGGTGTGAACACC
>CAXHFF010000133.1:0-1783 GCA_964016255.1 uncultured Acidimicrobiaceae bacterium | reverse complement strand
TTGTGGATTATTTCCTTCTGGAGGTGGTTGTGGATTATTTCCTTCTGGAGGTGGTTGTGGATTATTTCCTTCTGGAGGTGGTGGAGGTGGAGGAGGATTATTTCCTTCTGGAGGTGGAGGAGGATTATTTCCTTCTGGAGAATTTATAGGTGTGTCTTGTGGAGTGGGTTCATTTATTATTTGATTTTCACTATTTTCTGCTCCCGAGCAGGCCTGAAGCAGTAAAAAGAGGATAAGCCCAATATTCATTGACTTTTTCATATATCTACAATTATAGGAAATTTAGAAGAAAAATAAAAATCTAATGATTTATTACTACAATTAGTTGTAAGACTTCCTTTTGTGTCTTGAACCATTCAAACAGGGCACAATAAACCAAAAATTACAGCCACAGGGGAGTCATTTACATTTTTTAGTATATTTTCACGTTAAAGAGTTATTTTTACATCTTTTCTGGGAAAGGGAATAGGTGCAGGGTTAATTTTAAGTGGCTCAGTAGATGAAATTGTTTCAATATTTGAAACTAACTTATATATGACATTCTTGAACAAATAACTAGCAAAAAATTTCCCTAGGCAGGTATGTGCTCCGCCAGAAAAGGGAAAATAGGCTTCATTTGTTTCATCTGCATTTAAAAATCTGTTTGGATCACATTCTTGAGGATTTTCCCAATATCTCTCATCGTTATGTAAAACTAATGGGCCAATAGCAACATAAGTACCCGCATCTAATTTATAATTCTCAACGACTGTATCTCTCATAACATATCTAAGAGAAAATGGAACTGGTGGATACATGCGCATAGCCTCAGAAAATAAAGACTCTCCTTTGACACCATTTTTTAATTCCGAGATATCAGTAAGAGATATCTCATTGGCTTCTTTTTTCAATTCTTGGTAGAAATTCTTATCAGTTGAAAGATGGTGGATAGCAGTAGTTAGTGTACTTGTTGTAGTGTCATGAGCAGCAAGAAGCAGAAAGATCATGTGCTCTGCAATTTCATAATTACTCAAACCACCTTCTTGTTTGTTTGTTTTAACTAATTCTGCAAATAAAGTGTTTGACTCTATGTCTACATTTTCTGCTTTGCTTTCAAAGTATTTAAGTAGCGATCTTCTTGCTTTAAGGCCTTTTCTTAATTTTGTAAAAGGTAGCGGAGTTCTTACTACGGAGGTTGCAGACTTGATAGCATCAGTAAACAATTTCTCCAGTTCTTTTTGTCTAGAGTTATCGATTTCATCAAAGAAAAGTTCAAGAGAGATTTTAAACATTAACTCCTTCATGGTTGCATAAAGATTAAATGATTTACTTTCTTGAAGTTCCTCAATCCATGTATCTAATATGGGTTGAACTATTTGTAAATAATTAGCTAATGCATCTCGTCTAAAAGAGTCTTGAAGTAAACCTCTATGAAATCTATGATCATCAAAGTCCCGCAGCATTAAACCATTCTCAAATGTCTTACCCAAGGAGAACTCCCACCCATGCCTTGACGAAAAATTATCTTCGCCATCAAGATAAATATGCTTAGTTGCGCTTGGAGTCATAAACATTGTCACTCTTTTGTGCAGTATAGAGATTTCAAAAATGTCGCCATATTTGTTCTGTAAATTTTTAACTAACGATAGAGCATTATTGTTAAATTTAATAGAGTGACCAAAAAGAAGGTTTCCTTTATCTAAGGGGGGTTTTGTCATCATATATGAATAACTTTAAATAATTTTATCCCAGAAAGCAAAAATCCCAGTTGATCTTGCGACCCTCCGGGATTTTCTACACTAAT
>CAXHFF010000132.1:0-1791 GCA_964016255.1 uncultured Acidimicrobiaceae bacterium | reverse complement strand
TTATCACGATTTACATAAAGAACATCAAAAAACAGAAGATAAACTTATCAATGAAATTGAAAAACTTAGGCAAACTGGCACTAATCATGACACTGATAGGGCTGACCTCTTGCGCCAGCGACTCACTGATGAACGTGAACAGTTTAAACATTTATCAGCCTTCTATTCTAAAACTAAAGAAGGGGTTTCCAGTTCAGACTAAAGAAGGTATTTATACGCCTCAAACTGATGAAATTTGGCATTCAGATGCTCGTTTCCGTCGTTTAGAAAGAGAAATTTACTCTGGCAAATAACTTTTAGTGTAAGTTTTTCTTGACTAACATTAAAAAATTGTAATAATAAAAAACATATATGAAAAAACTAGTAATTGGTCTTATGACTGTATTGGGCGCTTCTTTTAGTAGCGCGGGAACTGAAACTTCTGCTCATCTTACTCAAGGTATTGCTGTAGATATCGGAGTTTCTCACACTCAATTAACAAATACTAGGGGTCTAAAAGTAAGAGATGATGCATTTAACTATTCTCTTCTTCTCGGCACTGATGTGGGGGGAGGATCTCTTTCTGCTGGTGTAGGTCTCTTCGAAACAGATAATGACACTGATTCACAGGTTGATGTTTCTTGGAGTAGAGGTGTCGATCTTTTGGGTCAAGCTTTCGATGCTAAAGTATCTTTCCAAAAGGTAGAAACTGATTTCGGAGGTTGGGAGCAAGTTGGTTTGGGTTTAGCTTACTCTCATGAGTTGGCTGACGTAAGTGCAACTGTTTGGCATGAGCTTGGATCAAGCGCTTCCTACGGTGTAGAGCTTACTGCTTCACGAATCTTTGAAACTCCAGTCGCTAATCTTAGCGTCATTCCATTTATCACAACTAACTTAGCTAACTCTTACAACGCAGTAGAGGTTGGGACAGTTGTTGATTATGATTTTGGCAACGGACTTTCAGTCGCAGCTAAAGCTACTTATAACCACAATGATGTAGACAACTCACCATATAGTCTTGATCATGATTGGAACTTTGGACTAGGATTCAAATACGAATTCTAATAACACCAAAAAAAAATATTATTAAAAGCCTCCCGAAAGGGGGGCTTTTTTTATATTCCGTGTAAATAATTAAACATGGAACCTGAAAAGTCTATTTTAAAAGAGTTTCTAAATGGGGGGTGGCTTGTTTCCTTAATTGGGGCTGCTGCTATGCTCGCTAGATTATTACACGCTAACAAAGATTTATCTTGTATGGAACAATTCAAAAAGATCGTAACAGCGGGTATAGCCGCAACTATCGCTTGGTTCGTTCTAGAACAAACAGACGTTTCATCTCTAACTAAAGCTATTACTTATGGTATCATTGGAGTCATTAGTCCAGAAGTTATTACGGGCATTGTTCGGATCGGAGAAAAATTTGCAAGAAACGCCGATAAGTTTCTCAAAAAATAAAACTATGCAGTTCAAAGGTAAAAAAGAAGTCGTAAAAGCTGTGCAAAAACTTCTTGGAGTTTCTGCTGATGGAATAGATGGCCCAGTGACTTGGAATGCTATCTTAGCTCAAATATCCACTAAAGACACCACCGCCATCAATGGAGGTATACCACAGAAAATGGTTTTATTAGCTAGAGAGGAAATAGGAGTATCTGAAGTGGATGGTAGTAACTGTGGACCAAGGGTAGATGAATACAAAGCTGCTACTTGGCTAGACCCAGATAAAGGTTGGCCTTGGTGCGCTGCTTTCACTTGTTGGTTGGTTAGAGAAGCTATAGAGGGAGAAGATGTTTCTTTTAAACGCCCTAGAAC
>CAXHFF010000131.1:0-1831 GCA_964016255.1 uncultured Acidimicrobiaceae bacterium | reverse complement strand
GAGGCATCACCATCAGTATGCTCTTGGGAAAATTCGAAAATGGAGTTGTTATTCATAATTTTTGATATTCTTATATTATATTGAGTAAAAACATTTTAGTCGTCGGAACTGGAACAATTGGTGAACCTCTTATTGGCTTACTCGCGGAACATAAGCCGGCACTAGGCATTGACAATGTTTACTTTTTTAAAAGAACTCCTTTAACTGAGGAAAAAGGAAAAGTCGAGGCACTGCAGCGTAAAGGTGCTGAGCTAGTTACTAAAACAGAAACTATTGCAGACTTTAAAACATTAGGTTTTGATGCTGGTGATGTTGCGAACGCATATTTAGATTCTCAAGTCATTATTGACTGTACTCCAACTGGAAATGACAATTGGGATAGAGTGTATTCAAAACTAGATCCGGGCAAGCGCTATCTTGCTCAGGGTTCAGAGCATGGCTTTGGCCCCTTCTTTGCTTGGGGAATAAATAATGATATATTGACCACTGATATTAATAAATACCTTGTTGCCTCGTGCAACACACACAACATGGCCTCTATTGTTAAAACTTTTACTCAAGATGCAGGTCGAGAATTGAGTGATGGAAGATTTGTTTGTCTTCGTAGAGCAAATGATGTTTCACAAAATGATTCTTTTGCCCCATCACCCACTATTACTAAACATGACAATCAGGATTTTGGTACGCACCATGCCAGAGACGTTTATGAATTATTCAAACAAGATGGTCTTGAGTTAGATCTATTTTCCTCAGCGATAAAATTGCCAACACAATATATGCATACGCTGTGGTTTAACTTAACATTCGAAAATAGTCTAGAACTTAATGCCGTTCATCAAGAGTTAGAGAGTAGTGAATACCTTACGTCTACTGAGAAACTCTCTTCTAACAAAGTCTTCTCTTTTGGTCGAGACCACGGATACCATGGAAGAATTCTCTCACATGGTGTTGTGGCCGTAGATTCATTACACGTGAAAGATAATCAATTAACTGGTTATTGTTTTACTCCACAAGATGGGAATGCCTTATTGTCATCTGTTGCTGCATCCGTGCATTATTTTTATGAAGATAGCTGGGTGGAGAAGATGAGTATTTTTGATAAATATATTTTCAAAAATATTTAGTCACACAAGATACCATTTTAATCGATAAAACTTTCACAATCAACTCAGCCTTGTGAAAATATTGGCTTTACTAGGTAAGCACTTAATCTTCTTGATAGCCTTGAAGTATCTACAAAGGGGGAAATTGGATTACCAGGAAGAGTGCTATTGAGTACGGATAGCACGGTAAACAGTATCTTATAGAACCAGCCCAAAATCTAGCAGAGACCAAATTTGAAAAAGGGATTTTCGGAGCTGGTTCTATTTTTTTGCCTTAGATCCTATAGAAAAGGGAGCATAAGCTCCCCATCTATCAACCTACCTATTCTGTGGGAACAAGTAAGTTAGTCCATAAGTTAACAACTATACAACCTATACAGGTTTATCTACTTGAAGAGTTTTAAACTTTATATAAAAATAGAAACTTCTCTTTTCATATACTTGTTACATTGTTAGATTGTTAACTGGTCAACTTTTAATGCGGTTGTTAAAAGTTTGGCTTTGAAGAAGGGGTTCACGCCCCTTTTTCTTTTATCATTTGTTAGCTGAAAGATTTAACCTAAATTTTCTGAAGTAGAGTATAAAAGATTCTAAGCTACTATAATTTTATTTGTGGTGGAGGTTTATAAACTAGCTAATGAGCTAAAAGTTTCTTCTGTTGAAGTAATTTCTGTAATGCGGAAGTTAGATATTCCCGTCCAGCTTCCTAATCCCTTAGTGTCACTCAA
>CAXHFF010000130.1:0-1846 GCA_964016255.1 uncultured Acidimicrobiaceae bacterium | reverse complement strand
AGCGTCAGATGTGTATAAGAGACAGCGATTATAGAATTGAATTTATTGTTGGATCGCATGATTCTTCCATAACCTTTAGGGCTTTCAAGTTCAACAGTACCTACAACTGCATCATATGTTTTAAGCTTATTAATAATTCTTTTAATAGAAGTGCTTTTTATAAATGGTATGTCTCCGCAAAGTATAAGCATTTTATTATTTGAGACTGCTTTTTTCTTTAAGGCTGCTTTAACTGCACCAGCAGTTCCATTTAAAACTGTCTGATAAACATGATTAACTTTTTCTTCATCTAAGATTTTTTTTATACCGCTGGAATCCTTATTAATGACACATAGATTACTTTTAGATTTAGCATCTTTAAGCGAGGATATTATATGGTTGATGACCGGTTTTCCGGCAATATTGAAAAGTAATTTAGACTTATTTGCTTTCATCCTAGTGCTTTTTCCTGCACCAAGAATTACAGATGTGAACATACAAGCTACCCCTTGCTTATTTTTTACTATTACTTCTCAGTTTTTTAATGAGACGTAATTGAGCAGCTGCTTGCAATAATTCAGATTTAGCTTTAGATGCATCAACTTCATTTGAGCTGTTTTTCATTGCTTCTTGCGCTAATTTCTCAGCCTCCAAAGCTCTTTCTTCATCTAAGTCGTCTTCTCTTAATGCAGTATCAGACAAAATCGTTACCTCATTAGGTTGTATTTCCAATATACCACCACTTACATAAAAGGTCTTCATTTCATCTTTGTTAATTTGAGCACGGACATCCCCAGGCTTGAGCTTTGTAATAAGAGGAGTGTGTTTAGGTGATATCCCAACTTCCCCCATTTCTGCAGGAGCGTAAACCATCTCAACTTCTTGTGAGAATATTTGCTCCTCAGCACTAACAATCTCAAGCTTTATCGTATCAGTCATTATTTAATTTCTTCTGCTCTTGCTTCAGCTTCTGAAATTTCACCTATCATGTAGAAGGCTTGTTCTGGAAGATGATCATAGTCACCATTAACGATTGCCTGGAAACCTTTAATAGTATCCTTGAGTGATACATATTTACCTGGAGTACCAGTAAATGTTTCAGCAACATAAAATGGTTGTGATAAATATCTTTGAATTTTACGCGCTCTGTTTACAGCAAGCTTATCTTCTTCTGATAGCTCATCCATACCAAGAATAGCAATAATATCCTTAAGCTCTTTGTATTTTTGTAAGACACCTTGAACAGCTCTAGTTGTATCATAATGTTCTTGCCCAATTATTAGAGGATCCAGCTGTCTACTAGTTGAATCGAGAGGGTCAACCGCAGGGTAGATACCTAGCTCCGCAATATTTCGAGAAAGTACAACTGTTGCATCTAAGTGAGCAAAAGTTGTTGCAGGACTTGGATCAGTTAAATCATCAGCAGGTACATATACTGCCTGAATAGATGTAATCGAGCCTGTTTTGGTTGATGTGATACGTTCTTGTAATACACCCATTTCCTCAGCGAGTGTTGGTTGATATCCAACTGCTGATGGCATACGTCCAAGCAGAGCAGATACTTCTGTTCCTGCTAAGGTATAACGATAGATATTATCTACAAATAATAAAGTATCTCCACCTTCATCTCTAAAATGTTCTGCCATTGTGAGGCCTGTTAATGCAACACGTAGTCTGTTACCTGGAGGTTCATTCATCTGGCCATATACCAAGGCAACTTTATCAATTACTTTTGCATCTGTCATTTCGTGGAAAAAGTCATTCCCCTCACGTGTTCTTTCACCTACTCCTGCAAATACAGAGGACCCACTGTGTTCTGCTGCAATATTACGGATCAGCTCCATAAGGATTACAGTTTTTCCAACAC
>CAXHFF010000129.1:0-1859 GCA_964016255.1 uncultured Acidimicrobiaceae bacterium | reverse complement strand
TGTGTAATTTAGTTGTGTAGACAATTTACCTTCACGCTTTTCTTCAACTAAATTTTTAAAATCAAAATAAAATGCTTCAAAAACTTCTTCGGAAGGTAATTCTTTTCCATCCCACTTTTCCATTGCTTTATATGTTTTGGGTAACATTTCTGTAACCATCTTGTCATCAATACTTCTAGTAAGCATACTGCCAATTGGAAATATGTAAGTGATAATCAAAAATAATAATAAAGGGGCGACAAGTAAAAAAGCTTTAATTTTATTTTTACGTTCAGATCTTTTTAAACTTACCTCTAGAGGTATTCCGTCAGTTGTTAAAATTTTTTGTGTTTCAGAGCTCATAAATAAAAAGGGCGGTTAGTAAATAACCGCCCTTAAATTATAATATATAATTCAGTTTAATAAAACTTAAATTATAGACCAGCTTTCATAGCTTCCCATTTTTCACCAAGTTCTGTGCCGTTGTCAGCCCAGAATACTGGATCTACTAGGAAGTAGTTTTTAGTGTTTGCGGGTGCAGTTGGCATTTGTGGTACCATATTAGTTTTACCATCTTTATACCAAGGCTCTCCTGCTTCCATAATCGCTATAGAAGATTTTCTCCAAGGAGCGTATGCAATATATTTTGCACTACCAGCTAACATCTCTGTATTAGTCATCATAGCTAAAGCTTTCTTAGCTTTACCATTAGCATCGTTTGGTCCACCCTTAACTTGTACGAAGTACTCGTAGTCAAGACCTTGTCCATCCCATACTTGTTTGATTGGTGCACCTTCTCCAACTTCTGCGCCGAAGAATCTACCATTCCAACCTGTAGCCATAACAACTTCACCTGAAACTAATAGTTCTGGTGGTTGAGCACCTGCAGACCAAAATACACATCCACCTTTTGGATCTGTACATAATGCTTTGATCTTATCCATAGCTCTATTAACACCTTTTTCTGTGTTTAAAGCTTTATAGATTTTTGCTCCACCTTTTCCTGGTTTGATACCATCTGCAGCTAAAGCGATCTCTAAGTTCGTTAAAGCGCCTTTGTAGATAGCTCTTTTTCCAGGGAATTTTTTAGTGTTAAAGAAATCTTTGATAGTCTTTGGAGTACCTTTAACATTATTAGTGTTATAAGCGTAGTTCCAAGAATATAAAATATTTCCTACAGCACATTTACTTGGCATTGCAGTAAAGAAATCTTTACTTGCAGGAGTTCCATCTGGTGCAGCTGGGAAGTCTTTGTCAAAATCAAATTCAACAAATAATCCTTCGTCACATCCATTGATAGTATCCATTGCAAATACGTCGATTATATCCCACGTAATTGCACCAGCTTCTTTTTGTGCTTTAATCTCAGATAATCCACCTGAATAATCCACCCAGTTAATATCTATACCAAGTGCTTTAGCAGTAGGATCACCATAACCTAACTTTTGAGACTCTGTGTAAGCTCCACCCCAAGACACCACAGTTACTGCGAATGCTGAAGTAGTTACAGAGATAGCAAAAGAAATGGCTAGTAATAATTTACTAATTGTTTTCATTTTTCCTCCGTTTAAACGTTTTTTTAAAAAAGAGATTACAACAAGATCAATAAAGAGAGTCAACAGCCCATTTTGCTTAATTAACAATTAACAATATATTTGATAGTTTTTACTTAGGATCTAGAGCTCTAGCGTCTTCACTGTTCCAACCAATTTTAATATCCTTACCAAGTTTGATATCCATATTGGCAGAACTATTTGGAACTTTTAAAATAAATTGATTATTGCCTAAAAGATTAATTCGAACTCTGGTATGATCTCCATGATATATAACTTCTTCTATCTTTCCAGAATGAATGTTATCCAGTTTATCACTTGGATTAA
>CAXHFF010000128.1:0-1914 GCA_964016255.1 uncultured Acidimicrobiaceae bacterium | reverse complement strand
GTTCTCGTCGGCAGCGTCAGATGTGTATAAGAGACAGCAAGAGAAGAAGCCGAAGAAGTAACAGGTCAAATTTATGGGGGTATAAGTCCTTTAGGGCTTCCTAAAGATATTAAAATTTATATTGATAAAAATGTTATGAGCAGAGATAAAGTTTTCATAGGTGGAGGTAATAGAGTTAGTAAATTTTTTCTTTCACCGGAAACACTTGTCGACTTAACCAACGCTAGTGTTGAAGACTTAACTTAACCCGCCTCTGCACAAACTTGCTGCTTGTGGAGCGAGTGCCTTTCCACCAATACCTGGAAACCTGCCTGCTTGAAGATAATTCTTTAAAAAAGTTCTTACATTTCTGAAGTCATCCTCAGTTATTTCTTGAGGTTTTGTCAATACGCTGAAAGGATCTGGAAGATAGCTGTAGAGAAAAGACTGCTGTTGGCTATCTAGTTGATCGACATACTGAGAAAGCAAATCAATAGTAACGTCATAGTCATCAATTACAACAAGACAGTTTTCATACTCTGTGACACTTAGTGGGCTTACATCAACATCGTAAGTCGCTCTATATTGAAAAAATAAAATACTCACAATAAAAAGAAGTGTTGTGTAAAAAAGAACCTTTAAAGGAAAGAGTATTATTTTTTTAATTGGCCATAAAATGGCTTTAATTATCATGTTGTTATTTTAATGTAATTACAAGACACTGGCACGCACCACCAGATTTTAAAAACTCGGAAACATTTGCAACTGCTGTATTAAGACCTAGGTCTTCCACGGTTTGAATTGCATCAATGTCTTCAGAAGGAAAAATAACTGTATCATTTATAACTACTGCATTACAGGCAAGTTTATTTGCATCCCCTTCAGAAACAGGAATTAAATTAAACAGATCAGAAAATTCGGATAACGTTTGATCTTTA
This sequence comes from uncultured Acidimicrobiaceae bacterium, assembly GCA_964016255.1. GTDB lineage: Bacteria > Actinomycetota > Acidimicrobiia > Actinomarinales > Actinomarinaceae > Actinomarina. Next base: position 997 of record CAXHFF010000128.1, on the reverse strand, counting down.
AAGGCTTGTGGATAAAATATTGCATCCCTATTTTCTGTTGGAAGCTGTTGGAAACAAGTATCTAAATGGTAAAACTTTGGATCAGCTAGTTCTGCAATTTTTGGCTTCAGTCCAAATTGATCAGCGATATATAAAAGCGCCTCTTTATCACTCCTAATTCCGTAAGAACCAACTAGATACTCACCTAAAACAAAAGCATCTCCTCTGCCTTCAAATTTAAATTCAGAAGGAATTCTTGATACTTCGTAGCCATTTTCAGAGAACCATTTTGAATATATTTCCTCTTCGCCCTGTCTTTCTTCAAATTTAAAGTTTGCAATTAGTACTTTATCTTCTTTAACAATTCCAGAATTTGCTGTAAAAACTAAGTCAGGATATTGCTCGTGAGGTGGCACTACTTGAACAACAGCACCTGCATCTTCAATTGTTGATTTAAGGTTTTCCCATTGCTGTTTCGCTAACTCGAGATCAACCTCTACACCTTCAATCATCCATGGGTTAATAGAATATTCAACTTTAAAGTATTCCGGTGAACTCATTAATACTGTAGTATTTCCCATATGAACAATTTAGCATTTTATACATACAATGTATAATTTTATGAGTATCAAATGAAAATAATCAAAATCAGCAGTGAAAACTTAGTAGAGTGTCACAGAATTAATCAAGAGAACACCCCTGAAGTTGGATCTAGAACATTAGAGGGACTTCAAAACTCATTAGAGAACTCAGATTATAATTTATGCGCGGTTGTGGATAATGTAGTTGTCGGTTTTGTAATTTGTTTCCAGGATACTGAAATAACAAACTCCTATATGGAAGATATGGAACATAAAAATTTTAATGAAATTAGCCAACGAGTAAGTGATTTTTTATATATTGACCGAATAGCTGTTGATAAAAATTATAGGAAAAGGTCTATAGGTTCAAAACTTTATGATGAAGTTATTAACCTGTCTCTTATACACATCTGACGCTGCCGACGAGAACACACGTG
>CAXHFF010000127.1:0-1932 GCA_964016255.1 uncultured Acidimicrobiaceae bacterium | reverse complement strand
GTGTCAAAAGCAGCTATAAATTTGGTATTTAATAATTAAGAGTCTTTTTTAGTCTTTTGTAAAATTCTTTTTCATATTTTTTAAAGACAGGAGAATCAGGGTTTAATACAAAAAATTTATATAACAAACTCTCAAATTCTAAGGAGAGTTCTTTAACTACTTCTTCATCTTCTATCCCAATTTCTTTTAAGAGAGATACAAGATACTTGTTTCTGAATAATTTAACTCTAGCTTTATTATTAACGATAAAAAATTGGGAATATAAGTTCAAACAGAGAGTTATGTTACTTTTTAACATATCGATATAAATTTCGTAAAAATATATTATTTTTTGTTTTGGATCTTCTGGAGAAGTATCGTTAAAAATTTCTAGCATATAATTTCTACAATATACAAGGATGTCATAGTAGAAATGCTCGGGACTGCTATTGAAGTGATTATAAATACTTGTTTTAGATACTTCTGTATATTCAGCTAGTGAATTTAAAGATAAACTAGAAATAGGCTTAATACTGAGCAGTTTTATACCCGCTTCAATTAGTTCTTTGTGAACTTCATCATATTTCTCTTGAGCTCTTATAACTCTTGCATCAACCAAAGTTTCTCATTTATCAACCTACGTTATGTTAGTTTGAAACATTTTAAACCCAAAATTGTAAAATGAATTAAAAAAAAACTCCCTATTTAAGCAAATATGCTTTAAAATCTAATATATAAATTGAGTACGAACTTAGACATCATTCTTTATATTCTAATTATTATCTGTTTAGTCTTTTCTGCATTACTTTCTGGATCTGAAACAGCTATAACATCTGTACCTAGAGAGAAAATACACCAACTTGATGATTCTAAGAAAAATAAGAGAATAAAAAGAGCAAAAGACGATATTGAGAAAACAATAGGTGGGATTTTAGTTGCTAACAACTTTGTTAATATTCTGATGGCTTCTTTAGCGACAATCCTTTTCGTCAGAAGCTTTGGAGAAAGTACTGGTAGCATTTTAGCTACACTCTTTATTACTATTCTTGTATTAATTTTTGGTGAAGTAACACCTAAGACGCTTGCAACGAGAAAACCTATAGAGTTTATTTCAAGAACTTCAATCTTAATAGATTATCTTGCAAGAATTTTTGCTCCTTTTACAAATCTAATAACAAATTCTATAAATAGATACGGCTCAAATGGTCCTGGCGACATGGACGGTGATGGAGAGATAACTGAAGCTGACATTCAAGCTCTAACTGCCCTTGGTGAACAAGAAGGTCAAATCCTACCTGCTGAAAGAGAAATCATTGACTCACTTCTAGAATTTTCTGATAGACCTATCAAAGAAATAATGACTCCACGAGTAGATGTTTTATTCGTATCGCTTCCTCTTTCAATGAAGGCGATTACTGGAATAGTAAATGAAAAAAGGATTTCTCGAGTTCCTGTCTCTAAAACTAAATCACTAGATGACACGTTTGGTGTAGTGTATGTAAAAGATTTAATCAACTTAAACACACCGGCAGAGAGTGTTGAAATTGAAAATTTGATAAAAGATGCAATTTATCTTCCTGAATATACCACAGTTCTTTCTGCGTTAAATATCCTTAGAGAAAATAAATCTAGCTTTGCTTGTGTGATTGACGAAAATGGAGGCATCGAAGGGGTCGTGACTATTAAAGATGTTCTTTCAGAGTTTGTGGGAGATCTTCCAGACGAACATGATCAAAGATTCTCAGGAATACGAAGACTCGGTCCAGGTCAGTGGCGTATTGATGGTAAAACTGACATTGATGATTTTGAGGAATTTTTTGGTCTTGAAGAAAATGATAAAGATGTTGCAACTGTTGGTGGGCTCTATCTGAGTCATAGTGAACAATTGCCATCAGAAGGTGAAAAAATTACAATAAAAGGACTTGAGATTACCTGTCTCTTATACACATCTCC
>CAXHFF010000126.1:0-1950 GCA_964016255.1 uncultured Acidimicrobiaceae bacterium | reverse complement strand
TCACAACACGTGTGTTCTCGTCGGCAGCGTCAGATGTGTATAAGAGACAGTCCAAGCAATTGATGCATGTGGAAATTTACTATATCCATTTATGCCCAACACGAGTAGAAAAGTTACAGAGGCCATACCGAAAGAAACTCACAATGAATGGGCTTTAAATGATATAAAAATAGGTGCCGAATTAATTCAAATTGGGCACCTATTTAAAAAGTTTGACTAAACTTTTGATTCTTTAAATACAGAATCTATTTCGTCTATCATAGCAAGTAACTCTTCTCCAACTTTAGGATCTTCAGTTTTTTTTGCTTCACCAGCTTTTTTAGTTGCATTCCAGAATAAATCATGAAGATTTGGGAATCTCTCTAGATGTTCTGGTTTGAAATAATCAGTCCATAGAACCCATAGGTGATGTTTCACTTCTTCAGCTCTTTCTTCTTTGATGGTTACACATCTTTGCTTGAAGCTTTCATCATCAGAATCCTGATACTTTTTTGAAGCATTTAATACTGATTCAGCCTCAATACGTGCTTGGGCTGGATCGTATACTCCACAAGGCAAGTCACAATGTGCGTATGCGACTCTTGTTGGTTTCAATAATTTCATAAATCTCCTTAATTAACTACTATTAACCTTAGTAAGATAACAAATTATGATTAAAAACATATTAAAGATACTCAATTTAAAGACAATTATTGCTTTTATTGTCTATCTAGTTTTTCGCAATGATAATAAGTCATTTAGGGCTTATGAAATCAAAGAGGAAAGTATGAAACCTGCTCTACTGCCTAATGAATATGTCCTTGCTACAAAATTGAAAGACTCTCCACTTAGAGGAGATGTTGTTATTTTCAATAATTCTGAAAAGAATATTGATGTAGTTAAAAGAGTTGTTGGTCTTCCCGGAGAGGAAATTGAATCACAGGAAGGGTCTATCTTAATAAATTCGGAAGTTATTAGTGATCCATGGGCCAAAAGTTTTGTTGATGATTTCGTTAAAGTAAATTTGGGACCGGATGAGATATTTGTTTTAGGTGACCAAAGGACTATCTCCTCAAGTGATTCAAGAACTATGGGTCCTATAAAATTTTCTGATTGTTGGAAACTCAAAGTAAGGTACTGGCCATATTATAGGTTCAAAACATATGAGTAATTTATTATGTAGTTGGTGTAAAAGCTCAATGGCATATCTACATGGACATGCAGCATGTATTAATAACAACTGTGCAATGTATGGACTCAACCAGGCAGAATGCTGCTCAGGTGAAAGTGCAGAAAATTGTGAAGGAACACAACAAAATGAAATCGCATTATCTCCCGAAAGATTAAACTAGGCCTATGGAAGAACCCAAACTAGATGTTCAAAATAAAACGGTAGAAAGCATACCTGCTGTCACTATCAGATTTGCTGGTGACTCTGGAGATGGTATGCAACTTGTTGGTACACGATTTACAGACACTTCTGCTTTATTTGGAAATGACTTGGCTACACTTCCAGCTTTCCCTGCAGAAATAAGAGCTCCTCAAGGAACAATTGCTGGAGTATCTTCATTCCAGGTTCAAATTGCTGATTTTGATATCCTTACCCCTGGAGATAACCCAGAAGTTTTAGTTGCTATGAATCCAGCTGCTTTGAAGGCCCATTTACACGACTTAGCACCTAACGGAATGCTTATTGTTAATGAGGATGCCTTCGAAGAAAAAAATATTAAAAAAGCAGGATACAAGGTTGACCCACGAGAATCAGGAGAGCTTGATGGATATCGTGTATTTGAAGTCCCAATGGAAAAGCTCACCAAAGAAGCTTTAAAAGATTCTGAAATAAAAGGTCGAGCAGTTCTTAGATCAAAAAATATGATTGCTTTAGGACTTATCTCCTGGGTATTTAACAGACCACTAGAAGACACTATAAATTGGATTAATAAAAAATTTGAGAAACTTCCTGAAGTTGCA
>CAXHFF010000125.1:0-1973 GCA_964016255.1 uncultured Acidimicrobiaceae bacterium | reverse complement strand
GTGAAACTACCTGCATTTGCAGATCTGACATGTAATTTGCCAAGTGGATTAGTTGTTCCTATACCAACATTATTGTTTGCTCTATGGATCGTTAATGCATCAGCCCCCAATGAGGAATTAAAAATACGGAACATATTTGTCGTTGCACCTCCGACATATTGGTTCTCAAGGCTCCAAGTTACGCTACCATTAATTAAATTTACCTTTGAAGACGCTGTGCTAGTTCCTTTTACGGTAACGGTAGGAGTCGCCGCTTCAACATGTAAAATTGATGCTGGATTTGTTGTTCCTATTCCTACATTACCAGCGGAATCAATCCGCATGTGCTCGGTTCTGTCAGTAACAAACCCTATTTCATTTGTAGCGGGAGAATAGAAACCTACCTCATCACCGTTTTCATTTCTTAAGTCAACAGCTAAAGAACTAACAGTTTGATTTTTGGCAAATTTTATACCATAACCACTTACTGTCATATCAGTGGTGCTAAACTTAAGAAGATGAGTTGCTAGACCAGATTTTTGTATTACAAAATTACCTGCATTATCAACAAACTGGCCATATTCATTTTGTCCGAAGTAGTTAGCTGAAGTTAAAATAGAAGAGCTTACACTAGTATAATCTGAAACGCTTGCTCTTTCCGTTCGCGCTCTTATATAACCTTTATTTACCCCTTGAAATAAAACGTGATCACCACTTGTATTAAGTATTCCGTCTGGACTATTTGTTCCAATCCCAATAGATGTTGTGGTTGTATTACCATTGTCACAAACGTCTTGGAGAGTTTGTGTCTCCGCAGGAGAGTCACCAGAGAGAAGATAAGGAACACCATTATTTGTTATGCGGTTCCCCGCCCCCGTGCCTTCTACACTACCAGAGATATAAGCGTCTCCTCTGACATCAAGCAATGCTGTCGGGTCAAAGGTATCAGTAGAGACACCTGAAAATACAGCCAAGCCATGATTGGCTTGCATTTGGATGGTATTCGCGGGAACATTAGTAGCTCCTTCTGCTCCTACATAAATTCGTGTGGCAGAGGCGCTAGAAAAGTTAGATCCTAGAGTTAGTTCATTGCCGTTATCATTAGCGAATATAGAACCCCAACCCAATCTTAAGTATCGAGACGATACAGTAGTATGATATACATTGAATGTGGATCTTGCATTAACGGTTTCATTATCTTCGGCCCATAAGATATTTTTGTTTGAGCTATTCTCTACTAAGAACCCCGTAGTCGCTCCAGCACCATTATCGACATGCAATGCTGCGCGAGGGTCTACTGTTCCAACGCCTATTTCATAAGTTGATTTTATAGCAAAGGCATCTGTTCCTATTGTTCCATTATGTTGACTACCGTTTAGAGCTATTCTAAAATCAGCACTATTTGCTGGTTGATAAAAATGTGTGGCTTTATTAGATGCTCCCCCGCCGATACTTGCTAAATAGAATTGAGGTTTTTTACCATTTGCCTGAACTCCCGCCAAATCTGTAAAGTAACTTTGTCCTGTTTGAATCGCAAATCGTGCATTACCAGCCGTTCCAGAGAGAGTGCTATCCCCATAAAAAGTTAAAGTGCCACCATCTTCTTTAATTGTGTGGGCTTTATCTGAACCTTCGACTCCTCTGAAAGTTATAGAAGATTCTTTACCTCTAACTAAAATGTGACCATTTGTAGCGCTGCTTGAAGTGCCAACTTGTAAAGTATCATACTCTGATGGAAAATCAACAAACCCTCCGTCACCAACTCTTAAGGTATCTTTATAATATCCTGTAACGCCAGAGATGTGTGGTCCAGTGGAAATGATTGAAGTGTTTGTGGTATTCCCGCGAGTTGTGACATCTTGAAGAGTATCATTCTCCGCAGGAGAATCACCTGAAAGGAGATAAGGAACACCGTTGTTTGTTATACGGTTTCCTGCCCCCGTGCCTTCTACATCACCCGAGATATAAGCGTCTCCTCGGACATCAAGCAATGC
>CAXHFF010000124.1:0-2056 GCA_964016255.1 uncultured Acidimicrobiaceae bacterium | reverse complement strand
GATCGGTTGTTGTCTCGTGGGCTCGGAGATGTGTATAAGAGACAGATATCATAATCAGCAAACTTTAGATCAAATGCGGAGATGATTGCCAAGACCATTCCTCCAATGGCTAAATTATTTGCTCGGAATGCAGTTGAAGGACGTGAAAACAACTTAAGCGCAAGAATAAAAAGTACTGCAGAGATGAGATAAAGTGATTCAGTCATTTTTCTTAAACATTTCTAATATTCTGCCAGTCACAGAGAATCCACCAACTATATTCATAGTTGCAAAAGCAACTCCTATAAGCACTATTGTTTTAAGCAAAACATCATCTACTACATTTGGATAAATCAAAATTCCAGCAATTAAGGTAATACCAGAAATAGCATTTGAACCAGACATGAGAGGTGTATGCAGTGTTTGTGGTATTTTTGAAATCAGTTCATAGCCAATAAAACTGGCCATAACCGTAATGAGTAAGGTGTATAAAAATATCTCAGTCATTTTGACTCATCTCTACAAAAATTTCATCCTCTGGATTCTCTTCCAAGAGCTTGATAAGATTTCTAATATTTTCAGAATAGAGCTTGGTCGCAGCATGTTTAACATTTTTTAAAATATCTGTTTCTCCAACTATTTTGACACCATCTTTTTGAACAACTTTACCTACTTTGGTAAGTTCACAGTTGCCACCTGTAGCTGCAGCTAAATCGACAATAACAGAATTCTTTTTCATCTTTGATACTGTTTTTTTATCAATTAATAAGGGTGCCTTTTTTCCTGGTATTTGAGCAAAGGTGAGGACAATGTCACTTTCAATAACTTGTTTAGCTAATGCTTTTTTTAATTCGGACTCTTCTTTTTTTGTTAGCTCTTTGGCATAGACGCCATCTTGAGAAGTTGAACTTGCCTCTACAAATTTTGCTCCAAGGCTTTCAACTTGGTCCTTAACATCTGCTCTAACATCATAACCCCATACACGTGCTCCTAATCTTTTAGCTGTAGCAATAGCCTGAAGACCTGCAACGCCTATACCCAGAATCAAAACTTTTGCTGGGGAGATGTTACCTGCCGCAGTTGTCATCATTGGTATAACATTTGAAGTCTCCAATGAAGCTCTTAATACAGAGGAGTATCCAAGCAAATTGGCTTGGGAAGATAATGCATCAAGGTTCTGGGCTCTCGATATTCTTGGAAGTTGAAAAAAGTCATATAAAGAAACATCTGGCCTTAATTTTTTAATCTCTTTTTTAGTTTTAGCATCAAATAGACCTACAACTCCTGCATCGGGTTTTAAGGTTTTAATAATACCAATATCTACAGAGTCAACAAAGCAAACAACATCCATTTGCTTTAAAGAAGTCTTATTTAGGACTTTAAGTTTTTTATAGTCATTCGCTGTTAAATCAAGGTTGTTGAATATATCCTTTTCAACAAATAATTGTGTTTTATCATACTTTTGAAGCGAATCTGGATGTAGTGGAGCCCTAAACCCATTTTTGTCTGATAAGAATCCAACCTTCATTATTTTATTTTATTGGTTTTAAGGGTTATACATAAATAAACTTGAATCATGAGAGTAAATGTTTACAGTGATAAGTTTTCGGGAACACTTTCAGCGGCTGAAGTATTGAAAGTTATAAAATCTGTATTTAAAAATTTTGATATACAAGCTAACTATTTCCCAGTAACTGATGGGGGTGAGCATTCAACTGAAATATTTAAACACTACAATATACAAACTGAAAATGTCTCTATGAAAAAAGACTTCGTAGGCAGTTGGATTCCAGCTGAGTATTTAAATATAAATGGTGATGTATATTTTGAATCTGCTTCTTTAATTGGTGTAAACAAAACTTCTGAGCATCCTTTCAATCTGAACACCGCAGCACTCTCTCAAGTCATTCCTGAGATAGATGTATTAGGCCTTGGTGGTTCAAAAACAGTTGATGGAGGAATTGGGTTACTAAGTTGTCTTGGGATTGACTTCTATGCAGGAGAGGAAATAATTACTAACCCCAAGCCAAAAGACTTTAAAGACATAACAGCTGTCAAGGTAAATGATTCCTTTAGC
>CAXHFF010000123.1:0-2123 GCA_964016255.1 uncultured Acidimicrobiaceae bacterium | reverse complement strand
TAACGGAACATTTAAAAAAGATTAATATGTCAGACAGAGAAATAATGGATGCAAAACACGGTATTGAACGTAAGTCATTTGGCTTTCGTGATCCTGTAGTTAAACACGTAGTTACTAAATTTGTTTCAAGGTCAGATATTGGCTATGAAAAATACGGTAGAACATTAGATGACGAACGTAAAGGTGGTTTTAAAAACCTAGCTGGTTATCTTATGGATATACAAGAAGAGCTTATGGATGCAGTGCTATACATACAAGCTGCGCGCGAAGAGCTTGAAGAGCTTAATGAAAAAGTATAGAAGTAAAAAACGTGGTCCTGTCAGAGCTAAGAAAGTTACCTTTGACGGGATCAAGTTTGCCTCAGGCCTAGAAAAATATATGTATATAGCTTTGAAAAAAGCTAAGATACACGCTATTTATGAAGGCGCAACGTTTACAGTTCAAGATGGTTTTGACTTTAATATAAAGAGTTATGAACGTCAAGCTAACGGAAAAGGAGAGTTTAAAAACCGTGGTGAAAAAAAGATTTTACCAATTAAATATACTCCAGACTTCGTAAGTGATTCGTTTATAATTGAATGCAAAGGCCGTGCAAATGAAAGTTTTCCACTGCGTTGGAAAATGTTTAAAAAATATTTAAAAGCGCATATGCCTCATGTGATTATATATAAACCTCAGAACCAGAAGGAATGTGACGAAGTAATAAACTTAATAAAAACTAATTAAATGAAAAAATTAAATAGTTGGGAATTAAGCATTGGAACATACCCTGGTTTCTTGATTGGTGTAAGATCTTACCCTGATCAATATAGAACTAACCACGTACTGTATGTTCCTTTCGTGGACATTTGCCTAACAATATACAAATTAAAAAAATAAATGAATAATAACAATAAAATTCTTTCGGATATTACTGTGCATATGAAATATGCTAAATATATTCCGGAACTAAACAGAAGAGAGACGTGGGAAGAGTTGGTGACACGAAATAAAGAAATGCACCAAAAGAAATATCCTGAATTATATAATGAAATAGAAGAAAACTACAGATATGTCTATAAGAAAAAAGTTTTACCAAGTATGCGAAGCTTACAATTTAGTGGCAAACCGATTGAGATTTCGCCCAATCGACTCTATAACTGCTCCTATCTACCTATTGATCACGTTGATGCTTTTAGTGAGTCTATGTTTCTACTCCTTAGCGGTTGTGGCGTAGGTTACTCAGTACAAAAACATCATATTAAAGAACTACCACATGTAACAAAACCTTTTGAAGTAAGAACTAGAAGATTTGTTATTGGTGATAGTATTGAAGGTTGGTCAGATGCAATCAAAGTATTAATCAAGTCTTATTTAGGCCTTAAGAGATCATCTAAGGTAAAGTTTGATTATTCTGATATTAGACCAAAGGGCGCAAGACTTGTGACCTCTGGTGGAAAAGCACCTGGACCACAACCGTTGAAAGAATGTTTATTAAAAATTAAAGGAATACTCGATGCTAAAGATGATGGTGCAAAGCTTACAACTCTTGAAGTACACGATATTGTTTGTCATATTGCTGACGCTGTCCTTGCTGGTGGTATTCGTAGAGCAGCTCTCATTAGTTTATTTTCGGCTTACGATGAAGAAATGATTTCGTGTAAGTCAGGTAACTGGTGGGAAATAAACCCACAACGTGGTAGAGCTAATAACTCTGCTGTTTTAATAAGACACAAAATAACTAAAGAATTTTTCATGCAGCTGTGGAAACGCATAGAGTTGTCGGGATCTGGAGAGCCGGGTATCTATTTTAGTCATGACAAAGATTGGGGCACTAATCCTTGCTGCGAAATAGGACTGCGTCCTTTTCAGTTCTGCAACCTGTGTGAAGTTAATGTATCTAACGTTGTTGATCAAGAAGATTACAATGCAAGAGTTAAAGCTGCAACGTTTATAGGAACATTACAAGCTGGATATACTGAATTTCATTACTTAAGAGAAATATGGCAAGAGACAACAGAAAAAGACGCGCTTATCGGTGTGTCCATGACAGGAATAGGGAGTGCCGCTGTGCTCCAGCTGGATATGAAGGAAGGTGCAAATATCGTAAAACAAGAGAACAAGCGAGTTTCAAAATTGATAGG
>CAXHFF010000122.1:0-2134 GCA_964016255.1 uncultured Acidimicrobiaceae bacterium | reverse complement strand
TAATGTGTCATCTATTTTTATGTTTAGTAACAATTCTTTCTTTTTATCTTCGCTTAAAAGTTCACTTAATTCATCATCAACTAGGCTTTCAAATTGTTCAAGTGACTCATAAGTTTTCTTGTGTTGATCTATATTTTGAGAAACATTCTCTTTTATATCTTGAAACCAATCCTGTAATAAATCCGATATATCATCTGAAGTTAGTAAATTTCTTCTCCATTTATAAATAACTTCTCTTTGCTGATTTAATACTTGATCAAATTTAAGAACATTTTTCCTAATCTCAAAATTTAAAGATTCAACCTGAGCTTGAGCTCGCTCTATACTTTTCGTTACCATGTTTTGTTCAATTCTCTCTTCGTCAGGTAAATTTAGTTTATCCATGATGGACTGAATTCTTTCTCCTTGGAATCTTCTCATCAAATCATCTTCTAAGCTTATATAAAATCTTGATTCCCCTGGATCGCCTTGTCTTCCTGATCTACCTCTTAATTGGTTGTCAATTCTACGAGACTCATGTCTTTCTGTTCCTAAAACATATAATCCTCCAAGGCTCAACACTTTGTTTTTTTCATCAATACTTTGTTTTTCATATTCATTGATCTTTGTTTGAATAAATTGATCATCGGAAAGTTTATTTTCATTTTTAGCTGTTAACACAGCCATTTCTTCAGCGTTTCCACCAAGTTTGATGTCCACACCTCTACCAGCCATATTTGTTGCTACTGTAACTGCACCAAGACGTCCTGCTTGCGCGACTATAGATGCCTCCTGTTCATGATTTTTAGCATTTAAAACTGAGTGCTTAATCCCTTTGCTTGTTAATGCTTTTGAAAGCTCTTCAGAAGACTCGACTGAAACTGTACCAAGCAAAATCGGTTGACCCTCTTTGTTCCTATCATTAATATCTGCAATCACAGCATTAATTTTTGCTTGCCTAGTCTTATATACTGCATCATGTTGATCATCTCTTGCAATAGGTACATTTGTCGGGATATCAACAACTTCCAAATTATAAATTTGTATAAGCTCATCTTCTTCTGTTTTAGCAGTACCCGTCATACCAGAAAGGTTTTCATACATTCTAAAGTAATTTTGATATGTTATTGATGCCAGTGTTTGATTTTCATCTTGGATTTGTAAACCTTCTTTAGCTTCAAGTGCTTGATGCAGACCATCTGAGTATCTTCTTCCCTCTAAAACTCTTCCAGTGAATTCATCTACAATTTTGAGTTGACCATCTTCAACAATGTAATCTACATCTTTTGCATAAATTGCCCTTGCTCTAAGTGAAGCTGTTAAGTAATGTATAAAATTTGTTTCTGTGTATTCATAAAGATTATTAATTCCGAGTTGTTGCTCTACTAACTCAATTCCAAGTTCAGTTGGATGGATTTGCTTCTTACTTTCCTCGATTTCGTAATGAATATCTTCTTTCATGCCTTTGACCATTTTTGAAAATTGTATATACCATTTAGTTGACTCCTCAACTCGTCCAGAAATTATTAATGGTGTTCTTGCTTCGTCTACTAAGATTGAGTCCACCTCATCAATAACTGAATAAAAAAGATTACTTTGTGTTAGTTGCTCTTTTGTTTGAGCCATATTGTCCCTTAAATAATCAAATCCAAATTCATTATTTGTGCCATAAGTTATATCTTTTCTGTATGCTGCTTTTTTGTCTTCATATTCTTGATTAGCGTAAATTAGTCCTACCTCAAGACCGAGGAAATTATAAATAGGAGTCATCCATTCTGCATCTCTTTTTGCAAGATAATCATTTACAGTTACGACATGAACTCCTCTCCCATAAAGTGCTCTAAGTGCAATAGGAAGAGTTGAAACTAGGGTTTTACCTTCACCAGTTTTCATTTCAGCAATTTTATTTCTTAAAAGAACCATCCCTCCAAACAATTGAACATCATAATGCCTTTGACCTAATGTTCTTTTTGCAGCTTCTCGAGTTAGTGCGAATGCCTCCACTTCAAGTGAATAAACATCTTCATCTTTTATACGTTTTTTAAGCTCATGAAAACGATTTTTAATATCTACGTCACTTAATTGTTCAAATTCTTGTTCTTTAGAATTTATCTCTTCTACTTTTTTATTTAGCTCAGAGGAAAGTTTTCCACTT
>CAXHFF010000121.1:0-2139 GCA_964016255.1 uncultured Acidimicrobiaceae bacterium | reverse complement strand
CCCCTCTTGTGTTCATATTGCTAATATTTGAAAGAACTGCATCGGGTTGAACAGTGGTCGTAGTTTCTTGTTGAGTGGTCGTAGTTTCTTGTTGAGTGGTCGTAGTTTCTTGTTGAGTGGTCGTAGTTTCTTGTTGAGTAGTAGTAGTTTCTTGTTGAGTGGTCGTAGTTTCTTGTTGAGTAGTAGTAGTTTCCTCAGTTGTGTTGTCAACCGTACCACTGGATGATCCCCCACAAGAGACAGTCACTAGGGCTAAAAATAAGATTTTCTTCATAAGCTAATTTTAGACAATAAAACTTCTCGAGAAGGAGTCAAAATAAACTAATCAGAGCAGAAAGCAAAAATCCCAGTTGATCTTGCGACCCTCCGGGATTTTCTACACTAATTCATTTTCGGTCTTGCGACTTCTTTTTCTTTAGTGTTTTATAAATTTACCTAATAATGAGTGGTTTGGCAAGAAAATCATTAACCTATTTTTCGCGAACTTTTTAGGCATTAAGCTCATTTAATAGAGTCTGCAAATCATCTATATCTGTGTTTTTTATAAATACAGAATACATTTCATTCTCAAAAACAAATTTTAAATAATCCCCATCTTGAATTATTTCTCGGATATCTTGAATGTCCTTTACAACTGTAAGAAGTTTTTCAGAGGTTCTCATTGCTATTTTGTATTCTGAAAGCTCGAGAACTGGTTGAAAAATACTCTGTACTGCTGTAAAAAGTTGGAAACCTCCAATAATTAAAATAAGGTAGTACAAAACTTCTTCTCGGATATTAGATCCAAATTCTCCCAACGTAATATAGTTTTTAAGAAAGTTTCTAAAGGGTCCATTAAAAATATTATCGATTGAGACATATGAAAGTGAAAAGCCAGTAAGTAGTATTGGCAACATTTTTCCAGAAGATCTGTAAAGTTTTTTTTCCATTATTTTATTTCTTTTGCTATCAGAATAACGCAATTTGGCTATTGTTTTTGTTATGGAAATTGTACTTGTAAGACACGGCCAACCTGAATGGTTAAAAAATAATGAATATAATCTTGATCCTGGTTTAACTGAAAAAGGTACCGAGCAAGCTGTATTATCATCAAGTGTTTTTCAACAAAAAGAAGTAGACAAAATATGGGTATCACCACTTTTACGTGCACAACAAACACTTGAACCATTTAAAAAAGCAGCTATTTCAGAAAACATAACTGTCCATGACTGGCTTCAGGAAATGAGAGATAGTGAAGAGGTGGACCTCATAGGTAAACCAAATAAAGAAATTGAAGAATTTTTTATTAAAAGAAACAGTAAATCTTTTGAAGAGTGGCTAGTAACCAATCACGGTGAATATATGAAAAATTTCAGCGACAATATTATTACAAATCTTGACAAAAGCCTAAATGAACTAGGAATAGTAAGCATAGACAACAAATATGATCGACTTTTTGACCTTCAAAATAATGAGACAGAAAAGCTCATGATTATCTCTCATGCGGGGACAATGTCTGTTCTTATTTCTTATTTTTTAAATATGCCGTTATATCCCTGGACTTGGAAAAAATTTCTGCCTAGACACGCTGGTCATACTATTTTGAAATCTACGCAAATTTCATCAGGTCATTTTTTCCGATTAAAAGAATTTAATAACGTCTCATTTATGGGAAGTGATGAACTTAAAACCTACTAGTCTAATTATTAATAATTTCCTTAGAAATCGGGCTTACTCCTAGGCCACCAATCATATAGCCAAAGAGTAAGGGCACTGTTACAAGTCCCCCAAGACCATAGAAACGCCAAACCATATCTTGTTCAAAATAAAAGCTTGCACTAAATAAATATAAGATAAAAAGTAATCCATACGAACCTGCTATTAGAGAGGTGCCAATTTGCATTCTCTGTTTATTTTGAGTGTTGTAATACCAATTTGTTATAAGAGAAGCTAAATAGCCAAATACAATCCCCCATAAAATTTTTGCCGCCATAAGTTCCAAATCTCCAAGAACAGAGTGAAATGATAAGAATACAAAAGACGTGCTGTACATTATAAATATTTGATTTTTAGTAGGTCTAAATCTTATGATGAAAACAAAGACCATGCTTGTTAATAGTGCATGAAAAAATAATGAACCTGCCGCAAGTTCTTCAACAC
>CAXHFF010000120.1:0-2154 GCA_964016255.1 uncultured Acidimicrobiaceae bacterium | reverse complement strand
TAAACTAGTAAAGTTTATGGAAGAAACGGGCGGTACAGTTGAAGACTATGTTAGTCTCAATCGTGATGTTTCTAAAATGGACAATAAGAGTTTATTGAGAGAATACTACAAACAAAGTAAACCCCATCTTGATTCAGATGATGTAGAATTTTTATTAAACAAAAATTTTGGATATGATGGAGACGCGGACGATCCGCAAGAAATTAAAGCTAAGCAATTAGCTTTTAAAGAAGAACTATTTAATGCTCAGAATCATTTCAATTCTAGTAAGGATAAATATTATGTTGATCTTAAGTTAAGAAAGCAAAATGATATGTCTCCAGAACAACGCGAAGCAATCGAGTATTATGATAGTTATAAGCAACAAAAGGCTGAAAGTGAGGTTAAAATAAATGAATTTAAACTACAAACCGATAAAGTTTTTAACAATGATTTCAAAGGTTTTGATTTTAAGGTTGGTGAAAACAAGTATAGGTATAAAGTTGATAACCCACAGAAGGTAAAGGAATTTCAATATTCTATTAATAATTGGATTGAAACACATTTAGATAAGAGCGGTAACATAAAAAATGTACCTAATTATCATAAGGCTTTATTTACCGCACAAAATGCGGATAAAATAGCTGGACACTTTTATGAGCAAGGGCGAGCTGATGCTATAAGAGAAAGTGCAAAAAAAGCAAAAAATATAAATATGGATCCTAGAAAAGATAATGCTTCAATGCCAAAAAATAATACATCTGGAATACGAGCTATTTCAAATAATAATGATAATCCTAATAAGTTGCGCGTTAAATGGAATAAATAACACTTAAAATCAAAACAAATGGCTTTTACAGGCGGTATACCCGCACCATTACAACCCACGCAAACAAAAAATATGTATGCTGGGAATTACATTAACTTCACTGATACAAATTTTGCACAGTGGGGACAACAATTTTTACCTGATGTATACGAAAAAGAAGTAGAACGATATGGCAATAGAACTATCGGAGCTTTTTTACGTATGGTATCAGCGGAAATGCCTTCAGCTTCTGACCAAATTATATGGACAGAACAAGGAAGATTACATACTAGATACGTAGGATGTTTACATGTAGCTAATAACGCAGCAACAGCAGCGTCGGCAGGAACTGCATCAACAACTGGTGGTAATGTACAACACTATAACGTACCTGCAGCAGCTCAAACAGCAGTTGAAAGCAGCGGAAGTACAACACAAAAAACTACACAAGTTAACTTTAGATTAGGACAAACAGTAATGATCCAAAAGCAATCAAGCGCTACATCAGCGGTTGGAGCAGCTGGAGCACCTGTTGTTAAAGGTGTAGTAACATTTGTTGATGCCCAGCATTTTTCAATTAAAACTTATGGTGGAGTTCCAACTATTACTACAGCTGATCGATTTACTGTTATTGCTTATGGTTCAGAATTTGCAAAGGGAACATCAAGTTTCACTGGTAAATTAGATCCTAGCTATGCTACTTTTGCTAATTCGCCAATTATCTTAAAAGAAAACTATTCTATCAATGGATCTGACACAGCTCAGATTGGTTGGATTGAAGTTACTTCTGAAAACGGTGCTAATGGATATCTCTGGTATATGAAATCAGAGCATGAAAATAGACTTCGTTGGGAAGACTATTTAGAAATGTCTATGGTTGAAGGTGAATTACAGAACGGAACAGGTGCTGTATTAGGATATGGATCAACTCAAACTGCTAAAGGTACTGAAGGTTTCTTTGCTTCATTAGAAGCTCGTGGAAACGTTTACTCTGGATTTGGAGCGCAAGCTGCAGGTGGTGGAGCATTAACTGACTTTGATGCAGTTCTTAAGCAATTAGATAAGCAAGGTGCTATAGAAGAAAATATGCTTTTCTTAAATAGAAATCTTTCTTTAGAAATTGATGACATATTAGCACAGCAAAATGGAGCTTACGCTGGTGGTACTTCTTATGGAGTATTCAACAACGATGAAGACATGGCACTTAATTTAGGTTTCTCTGGTTATCGTAGAGGTTCTTATGACTTTTATAAGACTGACTGGAAATACTTAAATGACTGGGCTACTCGTGGAGGTTTTGGCGATATTGAAGGTGTATTAGTACTGTCTCTTATACACATCTGACGCTGCCGACGAGAACACACGTG
>CAXHFF010000119.1:0-2165 GCA_964016255.1 uncultured Acidimicrobiaceae bacterium | reverse complement strand
ATGTTTCATTTTTATTTTCGTAGCCCTGTGTTGTATCAGGGAGTGTGAATAAATCACGAATCTGAACATCTGGTCTATCCTCTAATGTCTCTAGATAATTTAACCATATCTCTCTATCTCCAGATCTAACAGCTTTTTGCAGCCTTAAAACAGTCGCCGGTGAGGTTACGTGAGGCTCTGCATTTTTTTTATATTTATAAAAACCGCCAAGTTCTACTGAAACCTCATCTGAGCAAATTTTTATTTGCTTTCCTAGAGCTTCGTATCCTATTCCTTCAGTTCTACTTTTAGAATATTTAAATGCATTTGTAATTACACTCTTATCAAGTCCTATAATCTCGAAAAGTTCTGAACCTCTGTATGAAGAAACTGTACATATACCCATTTTTGACATTATTTTTAATAATCCTTTGTTGAGAGTTTTAGTATAATTTTCTTGTGCTTCAGACACTGAAATACCCAAGTCAGGAGTGTTTTCAGCTAATTTTCTGACATTTTCTAGTGCTAAATATGGCCAAACTGCAGATGCTCCATAACTAATATGACAGGCTAAATCATGAGCGTCTCTAATTTCACCGGAAGCAACAATTAATGATGCTTTAAGTCGAATTCCCTTATCAATTAAATAATGATGAAGTGTTCCAACGACCAGCAATGAAGGTAAGACACTGTTTCCTTTTTTTAAATCTTTATCAGACAAAATAATTAATGACTTGTTTTTATCTGTGATAGATTTTTCTACTTTTTCACATATCTTTTTTAACGCAGACTCAATGTCTATCTCTTCTTTATTAAAACAAAAACTTATCACTTCAGACTTTTTTCCCAAAAACTCATTAGAGATTAATTTATCATAAGTATCTCCACTTAAAATTGGACTGTTAAGAGATATTAAATTTGCCTGCTGAGAAGTCTCTTTAAGTATTGATCCCCTTTTACCTAAATATGTTTTAGTAGACATTACAAAACGCTCTCTAATTGGATCTATTGGTGGATTTGTTACCTGAGCAAAAAGCTGATGAAAAAACCTACTTAATCTGGGTTTGTTGCTGCTTAATATTCCTAAAGGAGAATCATTACCCATTGAACCAGTAGGCACTTCACCTTTTAACATAGGAAGAAGCATTAATCTTTCTTCTTCAGGTGTGTAATCAAAGTACTTTGAGAGAAGTTCAATATCTATTGATCTATCTTCTGAGTTACTAAATTTAGTATCAACGATGAGTGGCTTAGAATTTACCCACTCCTTATAAGGATTTTTCTTACTTAATTTCTGAATAACTTCTTTTTCATCTAGCAGTTCATCATCTTTAATTCTGTATCTGATTGTTTGTCCTGGCTCTAATTGAGCTGTTTTATATGCCCCAGCTTCAACTGACGGACAAATACCAACTTCAGATGCTGCAAGTATATATCGATCTGAAACCATCCATCTCATTGGCCTTAATCCACTTCTATCTAAACCTGCAATTATATCTAGACCATCAGAAGCAACTATTGCAGCTGGTCCATCCCAAGGTTCTGATAAAAATGAATGATATTGATAAAACGCTTTTTCATCTTCAGTAAATCTTGGATTATTTTCCCATGCTGAAGGCATAAGCATTTCTTGCGCATGAGCTAATGTTCTACCTGACTGTACTAAGAGTTCTACTGCGTTATCTAATTGGCCAGAATCAGAAATATTTTCATCTATAAATGGTTTTAAAGTATTTATGTCATCTTTCCAGAAATTAGATGTTGCATCAACTTCACGGGCTTGCATCCAAGAATAATTTGATGTTATTGTATTAATCTCGCCATTATGAGCAAGCATACGAAGAGGCTGAGCCTTATCCCATGTTGAAGATGTATTAGTTGAGAATCTCTGATGGAAAATTCCAAATCTTGTTTTGAATAATGGATTCCTAAGATCCCAATAAAAATCAGAAGCTTGGGTCGCAGTAAATAGTCCCTTATATACCACTGTTCTTGATGAGCAAGAATTGATATGAATATTTAGAAACTTGTGATTAGAGATTTCTTTTTCTAATGATTTTCTAAATAAATAAAGAGTTTTCTCAAAGATTTTCTCATTTTTCTCTTTCGATGAAATTACGGCTTGAAAAATAGCTGGCTTCGATTGCTTAGCTACTGTCTCTTATACACATCTCCGAGCCCGCGAG
>CAXHFF010000118.1:0-2168 GCA_964016255.1 uncultured Acidimicrobiaceae bacterium | reverse complement strand
AATCAACATTTCCCTCTTTATCACAATTAACAACAACCACTTTCATTCCAACCATCTGAGCACTTGCTGGATTAGTACCGTGTGCTGAACTTGGAATTAAACATATATTACGATTACCCTCGCCTCTATCTAAATGATACTTTCGAATAACCATTAAACCTGCATATTCTCCTTGAGCACCTGCGTTAGGTTGTAGGGAAACACCTGAAAAACCAGTTATAGAACGTAACCAATTTTTTAGATCAGTAAATAGATCTCTAAACCCTTCCATTTGTTCAATTGGAACAAACGGATGAGGTTCTGCAAATTCTTTCCAAGAAATTGGGATCATTTCAGCAGCAGCATTTAACTTCATTGTACATGAGCCAAGTGCAATCATTGTTCTATTCAATGCTATATCTTTATCTTCTAATCTTTTTAAATATCTAAGCATTTCAGTCTCAGAATGATATGAGTTGAAAACTGGATGTTCTAAATATTTTGAAGTTCTTGATAAGTTTTTTGGAAGATTGGGTAAACTAACTGATGGATCTTCTTTTTTGATTGATTCTGCTGCATTAAAAATTTTTAATAGTTGATTTACTCTATATACATTTTTTCTCTCATCAAATGAAACGGCAAGCATTTCAGAATTTACTTTTCGTATATTTACTCTTTGATTCAGGGCATTTTTATAAATTTGATCAGTCTTGTCTTTGGTAATAATCGTAACAGTATCAAAAAAGTAATTCGAATAAAGTTCATATCCAGACTGTTTTATTTTATCAGCAAAACTTTTTGCTAATTGAGACACTCTCTCAGAAATATTTTTAATTCCATCTGGACCATGATAAATAGCATATGCTGCAGAAACAATTGCTAATAAAGCTTGAGCAGTACAAATATTACTTGTCGCCTTATCTCTTCTGATATGTTGCTCTCTAGTTTGTAAGGATAATCTATATGCCTTGTTACCATGTCTATCAACTGATACACCAACAATTCTTCCAGGCATTGATCTTTTGTAGTCATCTTTTGTTGCAAAAAAAGCTGCGTGTGGACCTCCATATCCCATTGGAATTCCAAATCGTTGAGAGCTTCCAACCGCTATATCAGCACCGAGCTCTCTTGGTGTTTTTAGTTTTGCTAATGCCAACAAATCACAAGCTAATATTGCCTTCCCATTCTTTTTATGAATTTTACTAATTGCTTCACTTGGGTCCTTAATATCTCCTAAAGTTCCAGGATATTGTAAAATTCCACAAACTAAATCTTCCTTTAACTGGTCTAAAACTTCATCTTCTTTACCAACTAAAACTTTTAATCCCATCGGTTCAGCTCTTGTTTGAATTACATTTATTGTTTGAGGATGACAATCCTCAGAAACAAAAACTAAATTACTATCTTTTTTATTTAATCTATGACTTAGACCCATAGCCTCTGCTGCTGCTGTACCTTCATCTAATAAAGAGGCATTAGCAATATCCATTCCTGTGAAGTCAACGATCATTTGCTGAAAGTTCAATAACATCTCAAGTCTTCCTTGAGCTACTTCAGGCTGATAAGGTGTATATGAAGTATACCAACCTGGATTTTCTAATATATTTCTTAAGATTACATAGGGTGTATATGTTCCATAATAACCCATTCCAATAAAATTTGAGTAAACTTGATTTTTTTTAGACATTACTCTTAATTTTCTTAAAGCCTCGTACTCTGAATTTGACTCACCAATATTAAGTTCACCTTTAAATTTTATTTTTTCTGGAACAGTATTGTCAATTAAGTCATCTAATGATTTATAATTTAATTCTTTTAACATTTTTGATTGGTCTTCTTTAGAAGGTCCAATGTGTCTTTTTAAAAAATCTTTTTCTGAATTTGGTAACATTATGCTGAAGTCTCCTTTGCAAATTTATCGTAATCATCTTTATTCATTAAAGTATCCATTTCTGATTGATCTTTTATTTTAAGTTTAAAAAACCATGCTGAATCCTCTGGATCCTGATTAATCTTTGATGGATCATCCACTATGGCTTGATTTGTATCAACTACTTCACCACTTACAGGAGTGTATACATCACTAGCAGCTTTAGTTGACTCAACAACACCTGCAGTTACATCTTTTTCTACGTTAGAACCTTTTTCTGGAAGTTCTGCAAAAACTATATCACCTAACATCTCTGTTG
>CAXHFF010000117.1:0-2190 GCA_964016255.1 uncultured Acidimicrobiaceae bacterium | reverse complement strand
AAAAATATAAAGATGAATTATCTATTAATGGTGATTTATCTTATTTAAATTTAGATTGGAAAATTGTACCGGTAATACCTAAATTTGTTGACATTGTAGTTAATGGTATGACTGATAAAGGTTATGAAATAAAATCATTTGCTACTGATCCATTTGCACTTAAAGAAAGAACTCAATTTGCTTTTAATGCAATACGCGATATAATTAACAAAGAACAAATAGAGCAATTAAATGAATTGACTGGAGGAAACTTTTATGCGTCTGCCGATCCAGGTAGCTTGCCCTCGTCTCAAGAAGAACTTGATCTATATTTACAATTAAACTATAAGCAGAGCGTTGAGATTGCAGAAGAAGAAATAATTAAAAATGTTTTTTCTTATAATAAATATGATGATATACAAAGACGTATAGCTTATGATTTAGCCGTATTAGGTATTGGAGTATCTAAAACCAGCTTTAATTTTTCAGAAGGTATTACAGTTGATTATGTAGATCCAGCTTCAGTAGTTTATTCTTATACAGAGGATCCTAATTTTGAAGATATATATTATGTAGGTGAAGTAAAAAACTTAAGTCTTTCAGAAGTAAAAAGATTATATCCTCAACTTACAGACAACGATCTTAAAGAAATACAAAAATATAAAGGCCCTACCAATTATAGTAATTATGTAAGAAACTATGGTGGCCAAAATGATGATAATTTAGTTTCTATATTATTTTTTGAATATAAAACATATAAAAACCAAGTATTTAAATTAAAAAATACTGACCAGGGATTAGAAAAAATATTAGAAAAAGACGACACTTTTGATCCGCCAGAAAATGATAATTTTAGCAGAGTATCTAGAAGTATAGAAGTATTATACACAGGGGCAAAAGTTATGGGTATGAGCAAAATTATAGATTGGAAAATGGCGGAAAATATGACTCGACCTAGTTCTGATGTTACAAAAGTAAATATGAATTACTCTATATGCGCACCTAGAATGTATAAGGGTCGCATAGATTCTATTGTTAGCCGTATTACAGGCTTTGCTGACATGATACAGCTAACTCATTTAAAATTACAACAAGTATTATCAAGAGTAGTGCCAGATGGGGTTTATTTAGACATGGACGGCCTCGCTGAAGTTGATTTAGGCAACGGTACAAATTATAACCCAGCGGAAGCGCTAAACATGTATTTTCAAACAGGTAGCATTGTTGGAAGATCTTTAACTCAAGATGGTGATTTAAATAGAGGTAAAGTACCTATTCAAGAGCTACAATCATCTAGTGGAATGTCAAAAGTTCAAGCATTAATATCTACTTATCAATATTATTTGCAAATGATAAGAGATGTTACAGGACTAAATGAGGCTGTAGATGGAAGCATGCCAGACAAAAATGCATTAGTTGGATTGCAAAAAATGGCAGCAGCAAATTCTAATGTAGCTACTAGGCACATACTAAAAGCTTTAATGTATATAACTATTAAAATAGCTGAAAATGTAAGCTTAAGAGCTAATGATGCTTTACAATTCCCATTAACAAGAGAAGCTCTATTAAACAGTATTAATACATTTAATGTAAATACATTACAGGAAATGGAAAAAGTAGCAATGCATGATTTTGGTATATTTTTAGAATTAGAGCCGGATGAAGAAGAAAAAGCTAAGCTTGAACAAAATATACAAGTAGCATTGCAAAGCGGAGGTATTGATTTAGATGATGCTATTGATATTAGAGAAATTTCAAATATTAAACTTGCAAATCAATTACTAAAATTAAAAAGAAAAGAAAAGCAAGCAAATGCTCAAGCGGCACAGCAAGCTAATATTGAGGCTCAAGCACAAGCCAATGCACAAGCTTCTGAGGCAGCAGCATTAGCAGAAGTGCAAAAGCAACAAGCTTTAGCTGAAACAAAAGTACAAATTGAAAAAGCTAAATCAGATTTTGAAATTGCTAGAATGGAACGAGAAGCGTTAATTAAGAAACAATTAATGGCAGAAGAGTTTAATTATAATATACAATTGGCTCAAGCACAAGCGTCTGCAACAACAGAAAAAGAACAAGAAATAGAAGATAGAAAAGATAAACGTGTAAGAATACAAGGTACACAACAATCTGAACTTATTGATCAAAGAAAAAATGATTTATTACCTAAAGATTTTGAATCAGCGGGTAATGATAATCTAAGTGGCTTTGGTT
>CAXHFF010000116.1:0-2206 GCA_964016255.1 uncultured Acidimicrobiaceae bacterium | reverse complement strand
GTAATTCAAATTTAATTTAGATGTAAAATGATGTTTTAAAGAATTTAATGAATATCCATCTCATTTATCTCTATGAAGCTATGATCTTGTTGGTCTTGTCTACTACTTGTCTTTAAAAACAAATCTTACTAATTTAAACAAACTTTTCAAAAAGAAAATTTCCACCTGGCATTAGAAGTGAGAAAGTTTTTATCAAAGCATCTGAAAATATAATTAATGCACACAAGCAAGCTTTGAGAGTGATTAAAACTTTCAATCCTCAGTCACAGGTTGGCATGACACACGCTTTACATGAATGGGATGACAATGATAAGAGCGAATTTAATAAATATCTCAAATATCATTTAGAAGACAAATTTTTCTTTGCATCTGATGAAGACGACTTTATTGGTTTACAAACATATTCTATAAAAAGGACTAGTCCAAACATAATTTATAGATCTGTTGCTTATATTTTAATTAAAGTTCCATTTCTTCGAAATCATCTTTTTCCTATATTTCTTGATGTATTTTCTGGTAGAAATGATTATGTTCCACCTTCTTCACGAATTACAAAAATGGGATATGAATACCGTCCCCAAGCAATAAAATATAATTTAAAAAGAATTCATGATAAGTTTCCAGATAAAGACATTTTTATAACAGAGAATGGGATTGCTACAGATAATGATAATGAACGAATTGAGTTTGTTACATCAGTTTTAAAAGATGTCCATGAATATCAACAATCAAATAACCGTCTAATCGGTTATCTTTACTGGTCTTTATTAGATAATTTTGAATGGGACCTTGGTTACAACATGAATTTTGGTTTAGTTGAAGTAGATAAAACAACTTATAAAAGATATCCTCATCCCTCAGCACACTGGTATGGGAAGATATCTTCAACGAATTCTTTTTCTGATTAAACCTAATTTAAGTACAATTACGTCTATGACATACATTATTGCAGGCGCAACAGGAGTTACTGGCAGTGCGATAGCTAGAGACTTGTCAAAGACTGAATCTGTACATTTAATCGGAAGAAATGAATCAAGTCTGCAATCTTTGGCTGAGGAAACAGGTTCAACTTAGAGTTTAATAGATATCGACAATCCCATCCCGACAAAAGAATTTCAAAAAACAGTTGATTTTGATGAGATTAAAGGGCTTGTAAATTGCATAGGTTCAATTTATCTAAGACCTTTACACGGTTCGAGTATTGAAGATTTCCATAGCGTCATAAATACAAATCTTTTTTCCTCATATTATCTATTATCAGCTTTTGCTAGAAAAATGAAAAATGGTTCAGCTTTATTTTTCTCATCTGTAGCCGCAACTAAAGGTTTATCCAATCATGAATTAATTTCTGCAGCGAAGGCTGGAATTGAAGGTATGGCCAGATCTGCAGCAGCAAGTTATGCAAAAGATAATCTAAGAGTGAATGTTATTGCTCCAAGCATTATGGATACAAATATGTCATCAAAAATATTAAGTTCTGATGCAGCAATAGAAATGTCAAAATCCATGCATCCAATTCCCAAAATAGGAGATCCTAGTGATATACTTCCTGTTGTAAGATGGTTATTGTCCGAAGAGTCAAAATGGGTTACTGGACAGACAATACATGTTGATGGTGGTTTTTCAACAGTGAAACCACGATAGGAGTAATATGACTGAAAAAAAATATTTAGAAACTCACGAATGGTATTCGTTATCAGATAATGTCATCACTGTAGGTATATCAGACTATGCCCAAGGTGAATTGGGAGATATCGTTTTCGTAACACTGCCAGAAATAGGTGAAGAATTTTCAAAAGGTGATTCGATGGTTGAAGTTGAAGCTACCAAAACTGTAGCTGAAGCATATGCGCCGATGGATTGTGTTATAACTGAAGTGAATACTATGTTAGATTCAGAGCCTGAGATTATAAACAATGATCCCTGCGGACAGGGCTGGATGGTTAAAGCTGAAATTAAAAATCTCGATGATTCTGGAATGCTATATCAAGAGTATGAATCATTTATCTCGTAGATGGATCAGCCAAATTTATCACCCTTACACGATCTTCATTTAAATAACTCAGCTAAATTTATTGAATTTGCTGGCTGGACAATGCCTTTTTCTTATTCCGGCACAATAAATGAACATAACTTTGTACGCGACGATGTTGGTTATTTTGATGTATCTCATATGGGTAGATTAAAAATAGATAATAAAAGCTGT
>CAXHFF010000115.1:0-2209 GCA_964016255.1 uncultured Acidimicrobiaceae bacterium | reverse complement strand
AATGGACCTGTTCCGTTCAGTGGACCACCTGCTAAAGAACCAGAGCCGCTTCCCAAACTTAAGTTAGCTTTATTAGTAACTTTAGGAATATAATCTATATTATCTGGTGGAGTGTGTTTGTTTTGGAAATTTGCATAAATAACTCTATTACCAGAAATTTCTTGACCAAGAGCTCTTACAGGAGCTTTATCATATATTCTTACTAATTCATCAGAAGGTAAAGTAGTAAACGGCTTAGTTGAATTATAGTTGTATTCTATATCTCCATAAGTGTTTATGTTTAAATCAGAAACAGGTATAGTTTCTACAACTTTAACAGCAAGGCCATCAGACTCTTTAAATAATATATCTATTTCAGATATTTTAAGAGCGTCTTGTATAGTTGCTCCAGGAACCACAGTATCTGGCCTTGGTATAATTAATTTTATGCTATCAGCTTTATTTTCAACAAAAGAAACTATTGTACTTCTATAAGAGTCTGTTTGGTCGTCTTCTGTTTCAAAACCAGACTTTTTAGTATACATGAAGTAACCATCTTGATTAGGTATAAATGCTATTTGAGTAAATGGAGCCATTATAGAATACTCACCATCGTCAAATTTAAATCTATAGCTAAATCTTACAAATAAATCAGATAAATATTCTGGGTCTCCAGCAAAATTACCGTCATAATATTCATTAGGACTAAAAACTAGCATTTGATTATCTGCTACTGTTATAGATCCAGTTAGTATAACTTGAGTTATAACTCCTCCAGCAAGCGTGTAATTACTTACGGTTTCACCAGTAGCTGTAAGAGTATAAGGACTAGCCATACTTCTTAAACTTACTTTAACTCCAAGAGAACCATAATTTTCATTTGCTTTTATTATATCACCTGATAAGCTATCAATGTTTATTGTTGCAGAGGTTTGCGAACTTCCTCCTCCATTAGCAAGTGCTGTACCACCATTTGGATTTGTAATGCTAGTAACGTCTTTTATAGTTGTTTCTACCGTTCCTGTGTTAACACCTATTTCCTGGTACACGCCCATAGAAACGTATGGATTATACTTAATTATTGATATTTGATCTTCGTTTGTATAATATGTAGGTGAAGCTAAATCGCTTGGGTTAGCTAAGTTTATATTTATTTTTCTAGGTTGGTTTCTATTGTCTGTAAAAAACAAAAGATCTTCTAGTAAGTTAATACCAAATATTGGATTTGTTTTAGAAAAGTTAAGAAAAGCACCTTGTACTAAAAGAACTGAAGTATCATTTATTATATCGTAACTGTATATATAATTTTCAGCTGTAGAAGAGTATGATCTTTGAGTGTTAGGTGATGGGTCTGTGTAATCTGTTAAAAAAACATAAATCATACCAGTAGCTTCGTTAGCAAAATAACCTATACAAGTAAGATCAGAGTTTCCAAAATCTTTTATTTCTATATTACCTAAAACATTTTGAAGTGAACCAACACTATCACCTTCTGATCTACTTACTTGCACGTTAACAGCGTCTCTATACTCGCCATTAGGTACTAGTCTAGCGTCTAAATCTTTGTTTAGTTTACTTTTTATAAAAGTATTAGTGACTTTAGCCATATAAATTTATGATTTTATCCATTTGGATTTACCTCTCATAACTTGGGTAAATTCATCTAGCTTAATATTTGATAGTCTTATTTTAGCGTTTCTTAGTTTTGCAGCTTTTTCTCTGCTCAGTCTATTTACTATGTATTCTGGTTGATTTGACCTTGTAGATATTATAGCGTGGCTTATATACGCGTACATAGCTTCTTCAGCCATTTTAGGTATTTTAGTATCACCATCACTAGCTAAACCATCTGATATATATTCTAATATAATTAATTTATCAGCTAAATCGCTAGAAAAAGAAAACTTGTTTTTTCTGTCGTTTATTGTAAACCAACCGTTTATTTGTGCTATTTCTGGCTGTAACCCGTAAAGACCGCTTTCTGTTCCATAACCAGTACCAAAACCTCCACCGTATACGTTAGCCCAAGCTGAGCTATCATTTCTTAAAGCTTCGTTTAGTGTACCTATATTGTTATTACTCCAGTTGTTCTCTGTTTGAGACGTACCTTTTAAATTGTTATTAAAATTAGACTGAGTTGGTATACCATCGCTATCTTGTAAAGGTATTGAGTAAGGGTTACTAGTAAGTGTTGTTGGATATATAATGTGTTTTATACCTGAAGTGTCAA
>CAXHFF010000114.1:0-2237 GCA_964016255.1 uncultured Acidimicrobiaceae bacterium | reverse complement strand
CATTAAGGGATGTTGTTGATACATTAATTGTTATTCCTAATGACAGATTATTACAAATTAGTGATAAGGATATTAAAGTAAGCGAAGCTTATATAAAATCTGATGAGATATTAGCGAATGGCGTTAAAGGAATTACTGGTTTAATTACCAATCCAGGCGTAATAAACGTTGATTTTGCTGACGTAAAAACAATACTTAAAGATGCAGGAAATGCCGTACTTGGTATTGGAAGGTCGACTGGAGAGCAAAGAGCTCCAAATGCTGCTCAAGCGGCAATATCGTCACCACTACTAGAAGCAAATATGGATGGTGCTGAAGGTGTGTTGATTACCATAGCTGGATCTGAAGATCTTAAGCTTCAAGAAGTAAATGAAGCTGCAAGAGTAATTACCGAGCGTGCTGATGATAATGCTGAGATTATATTTGGCCATACTGTAGACGAAACTTTAGGTGATGCAGTTGAAGTAACAGTTGTTGCTGCTGGATTTGGTCCAAGACCAACTAGAAAGCCAAAAGATTTTGATGAGAATCAAGATGCTGGAGGTGACGGTCTTCCTGACTTCATCAAGGGATGATTGAATCTTCATTAATTAAAAAAAGTTACTTTAGTAACAAAAATGATGGCACCAATTTAGATAACATTGTAAGCAGTGTTAGTACATCAAGAAAGACACTGCTTAATGTTGCTAAAATGAAACAAACTCACAGTAATGAGGTCACACTTATACATTCTGATGGAGAGTTTCTTTCAGATGGAATAATTACTTCAAAAAAAGGTCTCGCTCTAGTAGTTCAAACTGCAGATTGTATGCCTGTATTAATTAAAAGTGATAGATCTATTGCAGCACTACACGTAGGTTGGAGGGGGCTACAAAAAGATATTTTTACACTAACCTTAGAAAAAATAACAGGTTCAGATATAAAAGTTTTAATTGGACCTCATGCCCAAAGATGTTGTTATGAAGTACAAAATGATGTTGCAGAACTTTTTAGAGAAAACCTTTCAAATAAGAACAATAAATTATATCTAAATTTAGCTGGTCAGATTACTAATTATTGTCAATCAAATAACATAAATATTCAAGTATCAGAAATATGTACTATCTGTAATAATAATTTTTGGTCACATAGAGAGAACAAAACATCAGAAAGGCAGTATTCCCTGATATGGATTTAAATAATCTTGAAAAAATAGTGACTAGAGTTTCTAAGTTTGACTGTAAACTTCTACCAGTTGTTAAAAACCAAGATATAAAAAGTATTAAAAATTTAATTGAATTTGGAATCACAGATCTTGGGGAAAATAGGTTAGAAGAGCTAAATTTACACCAAAAGTATTTTTCAGATGCGATTTATCATTTTATTGCTCCTTTACAGTCAAGAAAAATTTCTGAAGTACTACTTAAATGTTCAGTTTTACATTCAGTATCAAGAAAAAAAGAGATAGATCTGATTTCAAAATATTATTCTGGCCAACAGATATTTATACAGGTAAATATTGATAATGATCCTAATAAAAGTGGTATAGATAAGAATAATGTTAATAATTTTGTCGATTACATGAAAAGTAAAGGAATAGAAGCTTCAGGATTAATGTGCATTCCTAATATTGAATCTGAGAGAAAAATTGTATTTTCTGAAATGCAAAAATTGAATGATAATTTGAAAAATAAATATAAAAATTATTCTGGAGAGCTTTCAATGGGTATGTCTGATGATTATGAAATAGCTCTTGATTACGGGGCTACAATAGTCCGTATAGGTAGTAAAATATTTATATAATGTTAGAAAAATTCTTAATCGCAATTGGACTAAAGCAACCTACTAGCGTAGATTTTGAAGATTCCCCTCAACAAAATCGTACTGTTAGACCATCTACTGAAAATAGATTTTCAAGTGATGAGCAGGTGGGAGATGTAAGAATACACAATCCTAAAGATGAAGTTGAGATTAAAGTCTTAAAGTCATTTAGTGATATCCACAATTTAGGAACCGTTGTTAAAGAGGATTTTATTGTTGCCATGGACATCAGAGATATTTCTGATCAAACCGATCGTCGTAGAATTATAGACTTTGTAACGGGAATGGCGTTTATAAGCGATGCCAAAATACGTTCAATTAATAAAGACGGAGTTTATTTAATTCTTCCAGCTTCTGCATCTCTTCCATCTAGTGAAAGAGAAAGACTACAAAATTTAGGTCTTTACAACATAAATGTGTAGTTTACTCATACTTTT
>CAXHFF010000113.1:0-2244 GCA_964016255.1 uncultured Acidimicrobiaceae bacterium | reverse complement strand
GTACCCACACCATCTGGAGCACAAGGATAACCACAATCAATTTCAACAGGACTTCTCGAATCTCTTGTACTATAAAGTTTTGCACCTGACTCCAAGGCTGCGAGTAGTGTAATTGGCTTAAAAGCTGATCCAGGGTTCCTCTTGCCCTGAGTTGCAAGATTATACTGCTCTTCTTCAAAAGGTAATCCTGAAGCCATAACCTCAATAGCTCCAGTCTTATTATAAATTAAAGTAATCACTCCTGTTGGTTTTGGTTCAGGTTCTTCTAACTCAGTATCTAATACTTGAGAAGGAACCCATTTATCTAGAACCTGATTGGCATGATTTTGCAATTCAAGATTTACTGTTATTTCAATAGTTAAACCCCCACCGCCAGTACACGAAGTGTCGTCTGAAGGGCATCCAAAAAGGGCTTTTTTTCTCTCTTCATTTGTTGAACCAAGTACGGCAAATTGTGGATTATTGAGTAATCTTCGTTTTACTTCTGCTGAAACATGTTCTGCTTTATTTAAAAGGGTATTAGGTTCTGAAATAGTTAAAGGTGCTAATTTTGCGGATCTATGTTGAATATCAACTATAAAACCTTCTTTTAGCATCACATCAAGAACATCATTTCTTCTTTCAAGTACTCTTTCAGGATATTTACGTGGATTGTAATATGCAGGACTTCTAATAATTACAACTAATGTCGCAGCTTCATCCAGCGTTAGTTCAGACACATCCTTTCCAAAGTATTCAGATGATGCAGACTGCAGACCATATGCGCCAGATCCCCAATATATAGAGTTTATGTAATATTCTAAAATTTGATCTTTTGAATATCTTCTTTCTAATTCAGCTGCGACTACAGCTTCCGCAACTTTTCTTCTTATTGAAATTTCATCACCAACAAAAGATTGTTTAGCTACCTGAGAGGTGATAGTTGATCCTCCTCTTGTAACTCCTCTTAAGTTATCCACGACCGCACTTAGTATTGCCACAAAATCTACACCCTCATGCTGGTAATAGTTACTATCTTCGGCTGCAAGAAGAGTATTAATTACAAATGGAGGTACCTCCGATAATTTAATTGGGTCTCTGTTAAGACCATCATGCAGTTCGTCTAATATTTGATTATCTGAAGTAATTATTAGGGAAGGCTCCGATAAAGAAACAAAATCCAAAACCATTCCTTCAGCCCTTGGTAAGAATTTTTCTTCCAAATTAGTCACAACTTCCATGGCAGATTTTATGGGTAAGAATGTAAAAAATGCAATCCATCCTGATAACAGTAAAGCACTTACCAGTACACCAAAGCCAGCTATGTACCTTATTCCAAACCGGGATTTATTTTCTAAATTATGGATTTGTGCCATGTACCAATTCTAGTAACTATAAAAATCAATTTAACGTTAGGACTAGTAATAGGAATGGATGTAATATGTATTAACAATGGATTATTCACCCGGACTCAGAGGAGTAGTAGCTGGGGAAACTGAAATTTCTACAGTAGGAATGGAAGGGACTTCACTCCGATACAGAGGATACGATGCTATTGAGCTAACCAAGACACACACATATGAGGACGTCGCGTCTTTAATTATTGACGATAATTTAGATGGAAAATTATTTAAAGAAACTTTCTCAGATCATTATGAAAACCTCTTAAACGATAAAGATTTAATTAAGCTTATAGACAATTTAAAAGTTGAACAACATCCAATGGACGTTATGAGAACTGCTATTTCCTACATAGGTCAAGCTGACGAAAGAGATAAGTTACAAGCTGCAAGTAAAGTTACTGCTATTGCTTGTTTGGTAATTGCCTCATATAATGATCAGCCATCTAGTCAATTAGACGCTGACTACACTGTAGCCAGCTCACTTCTACCAAACACTGCAAGCAACCAGCAACATGAAGCCCTTGATGATATGTTAATTCTTTACGCAGAGCATGGATTCAATGCTTCAACTTTTGCTGCTAGAGTTACTGCTTCAACAAGATCTGACTTAACAAGTGCTATTGTCTCTGGAGTTGGAACTTTGAAAGGCGAACTGCACGGTGGTGCTAACGAAGCTGCCGTTGAGCTAATCAATAGCTTTAATAGTCCAGAAGATGCTGAAAAAGGTGTTTATAAACTACTTGAGGAAAAGAAAAAAATAATGGGTTTTGGTCACGGTGTTTATAAAATTCAAGATCCAAGAAGCCCTGTTGTAAAAAATTGGGTTGAGGTACTCTCAAAAACTGAGGAATCTTTAAACAAA
>CAXHFF010000112.1:0-2268 GCA_964016255.1 uncultured Acidimicrobiaceae bacterium | reverse complement strand
CAGTTTCCAGAGGTCAGTATCTAAACGATTATCTTCATCAACTTTTTTTATTGTTTCCAGCAAGTCAATTTGCTCCGATAATAGTTTTTCGGCATTTTCTTTTATTTCTTTTTGTAAGTCTGTAAGTATAAATTGCATTAACTTATTCTAATTTTAATTTTAATTTTACGTATTGGAATATCGTTTGTTTTTATTCATAATTAACATGGTATATATGTTAAAAATTACAAATCTACACGCGAATGTTGAAGATACTCCTATATTAAATGGAATAAATTTAGAAATTAAACCTGGAGAGGTTCATGCGATTATGGGTCCTAATGGATCTGGTAAGTCTACTCTAGCTAATGTGTTGATGGGAAACCCTGTTTATGAAGTAACTGAAGGGTCAATTCTTTTCAATGGTAAAGAAATTACAGAAGAACCCGTGGACAACAGAGCCAAAGAAGGTATGTTTCTAGCTTTTCAGTATCCAGAATCAATACCTGGTGTGACAATTGTTAATATGCTGAAAACGGCACTTACAAATATAGAAAACACAGACTACTCAACTCTCGAGCTAAGGCTTAAAGTTGCAGATGCAATGAAAGACTTGGGTCTGTCCCCCGATTTTGTAGATAGATACTTAAATGAAGGGTTCTCTGGAGGAGAGAGAAAGCGTAACGAAATTCTACAATTAGCAGTATTGAATCCAAAACTTGCAATTTTGGATGAGACTGATTCGGGATTAGATGTTGATGGTTTACGTATTGTTGGTGAAGGAATCAGTAAGCTCAGAACTCCCGAAAGAGGTTACCTAGTAGTAACTCACTACCAAAGACTTCTTGAATATATAACTCCTGATTTTGTTCATGTATTTGTAGATGGCAACATTGTAGAGACAGGTGGGAAAGAATTATCTGATAAACTTGAAAAAGAAGGGTATGAATCATACCAATGAAAGAATTTCAAAACATTAAAGACGATTTTCCTATTTTTGAACGTGAAATAAATTCCAAAAGACTAACTTATCTTGATTCTGGCGCAACATCGCAAAAACCAAAAACAGTAATTGAAGCTATGAGCAATGTCTACCTCAATACGAATGCAAATGTACATCGTGGAACATATGTTTTGTCGGCTGAAACAACTCAACTTTATGAAGGTGTTCGAAATAAATGTAAGAAGTTTTTAAACGCATATCATTCAGATGAGATTATTTTCACAAAGGGCGCTACAGAGGGCTTTAATTTTCTTGCAAATTCAATTTCTAAGAAATTTCTACAGCCAGGAGATGAAATTTTACTTACTGAAATAGAGCATCATGCAAATATTATTCCCTGGCAAATGGTGGCGAAAGAGCATCAACTAGAAATAAAGTATATTTCGGTTAATGAAAATTTTTCAATCGATTTAGACGATCTAAAACAAAAAATATCAAAAAAGACAAAGGTTGTTTCAATTACAGGTGAGTCTAATCTTTCTGGTTTACTCCCAGATATAAAACTAATTCGCTCAATTATTAAAGAAAATTCAGATGCTTTATTTATTCTTGATGGGGCACAGCTTGTTCCTCACAGAAAAGTTGATGTTCAAGATTTAGGTATTGATTTTATAGTATTTTCTGGCCACAAATTACTAGGTCCAACCGGTATCGGAGTTGTTTGGGGGAGATTAGATCTTTTAAATGAACTTGAACCTGTCTCTGGTGGTGGAGATATGATTGAGGAGGTTTACTATGACAGAGCAACATGGGCACCTGTACCTCATAAATTTGAAGCTGGAACTCCTCCTTACGTAGAAGCGATTGGATTAGGAGCGGCAATTGATTATTTAGAAAATATTACCATGGAAAAAGTTTCCCAACATTCTGATAATCTAAGAAAATATGCTCAAGATATATTCTCAGATTTAGATAGGGTCAATGTAATACACACGAATGAAGAATTTGCTGGATGTACATTTAGCATGCACGTTGACCAAATACATGCAACAGATATTTCATTGATGCTTGATACCTACGGGGTTGCTGTTAGAGCTGGGCATCATTGTGTACAACCTTATCATAGAAAATTAGGTATTGATGCAACATTCAGAGCTACCGGATACATTTACAACGATGAAAACGATCTGGATGTCTTTAAAGATGCACTTTTGAGTAGTATTGCGATGTTAGGTTAAATATGGCTATTGATCAAAAAGTAGAAGAATATAAAAAAATGTTAGATTTATTTCCTAACCCGCAAGAAAAGCTGTCTCTTATACACATCTCCGAGCCCACGAGACAAC
>CAXHFF010000111.1:0-2307 GCA_964016255.1 uncultured Acidimicrobiaceae bacterium | reverse complement strand
TTCATTTATAGCTTCAATTGCTTGGTCAATTTGATCCTCTTGATAATAAAGATTTCCCATAGCGATATAAGCCTCTCCATTATCTGTAAGTTTTGTTAATTTTGTAAAAACTTCTATTGCTGCTTTTCTTTCTTGAGCAGCCCTTAAAGCTCCAGCTAGAATAGTTAAATTCTGTTTATCTTCTTCTAGAAGTGGTTTTGCAGTCTGGTCTAGTGCCATTGCTGATTTGGGTTTAACGAAAGCTGGCCCAAATATATCTGTGCAGACTAGCTCTTCTATAGCTATACCTTCTTTATCAGTTTTAAGGTTACCTTTTTCATCTAGTACCTTGCTCATTAAGCATTCTTGATCTATAACTCTCAAGCCTGGCACACTTGTCATACCAGTAAGCATAACTTCTGATGCCCAGTAAGGATTACCAGCTGCTAGCAACATTTGTGATAAGGATTGGAATTCACTTTTTTTGTTTAAGAGTTGTTTCGTATAAGCAGTTTTTAATAAACTGGTGTAGTCTCCAGGTCTCTCCAAGTCACTATAAAGCCCAGCTAAATTCACAAAGTACTTCTTCTTCGGATATAGCTCTAAGATTTCTTCATAATATGGCACTTGTTCTTCTTTAAGCTCCAACTCACTCATAGATGCAATCAATAGTGAGTACCAATTCTCCCTAAATCTAATATTGTTTTCCTCAGCAAGACGTTTAGCTTGCCTCACATTATTAAATGCTTTCTTTTTACTGTTTAATACTTTTGATTTTGATTTTTCCTGATCAGCTAAAAGATAATATGCTTGGCCAAGAAGCACATAAGCGTCTGGTTTTACATCAGGAGCATTTTTAAACCATTTAATTAGGTAATTAACTCCAGCATCAAAGTTAGATTCAGACAAATAGAGTTGTGCTAGCACATAGTATGCTTCAACTCTCAACTTATCATTGGTATCCTCTTCATCAACAAGCTTCAAGTAATTTGACATAGCTTCTGGAAGGTTATTCTGATAAGCAAGATTAAAATAAGCCTGATAATAGTAAATCATCGACCTGTCGTAGCTTTTTAAAGAACTCATTCTTGGCTCTAATTCATCTAATTCATTCTGACCTTTTGCTATTGCTCTTTTGATCTCAGGATCTTTAGCATTAGCTTCTTTCTCTTTTTTATCTTTCTTAAGCAGTCTTTGCTCTTCTTCAAGGATGCTTGCTTCATCAAGTGCTTCAATAACTCTTTGTACTTTTCTAGCTACAGACGGAGTCATAACTTTTGCTCTTTTTTTTGTATTGAGCTCTTTTATTCTTTCTTCAGATGCTAATTCAGGTAGACCATAACTTGGCTCTGGGATCTCAGTAATTAAATTACAAGAGAATGTTAGAAGAATTAATAATAAGATTCTCATTAACTATCCTGCTCCAGTTCAAATGAAAATTTATGAGGGACATCCGTTACAGCTACTGCTCTACCATCTCTTACAGTTGGCTTATATTTAAGTTTAGATGCTGCTCTCAGTGTTGCTGAATTAAACATAGAACATTCATTAAATTGACCTTCTCTATTGGCAGCTGACCTACACTTTCCTTCCATAACATATGGCTCTTCTATTGTTCCTGATTCTGTAATTGTGAAGGCAACTATTACATAACCCTCCATATTTCTTTCTTTAGCTCTTCTCGGATAAATTGGCTGGACCTTAAATAGGGGAATGTAGTCACCATCTCTGAAAAGGGCTCCAGTACCTTGAGAAAAATTAATATCTGGCTTTGACGCTGCAGCTGATACTGCAATAGGAGTTACATCTAGCTGTGGAGGAGCAATATCTGGAGGAGCAATTTCAGGTTCTTCTGGAGGCTCTACCTCTTCTGAAGTAATAGTTTCAATTTCTCTGTCAGGCATAATAACATCTCCAATTTTTCTGCCCTTCACGACATCACCCGAATCACCAGTACTTACTAGAAGCACCATAAATATAAACAGCAAAAAGACCACCAAGGGTGCCATAGCAAGAAATGTGTACCTTTTTGTATCAGTCGTCATGTTTAATTTGGTTCAGCTGCAAGGGAAATATCAAAAACTCCTGCGTCTCTTGCACCATCCATAACTTGAATAATTGCATCTGCACTAGCAGTCTCATCAGCCTGAATAACAACAGTACCTTGAGGGTTATCTGCTAAAAGCTTAAGAACATTAGCTTTTACTTGCCTTACGTCAATTCTTCTTCCATCCATATATATTTCGTCATTCCCACCAACAGCAATCAAAATTGCAGCGTTTTCTTGAATTTCTGATGTATCAGAATCTGGTCTATTTACTTCTAGTC
>CAXHFF010000110.1:0-2352 GCA_964016255.1 uncultured Acidimicrobiaceae bacterium | reverse complement strand
ATTGTTACAACAGCTTTATTCTTTAATTTATATTGACCAACTGAGTCACCAACCAGTTCAATACTTTCTATATAGTCAATTTTTTCAATTACTCTTTCATTAAAAAGAAAGCCTCTTACTAAATCTTCATCATCACCAGGTGTTCTCATGGTAATAGATATAGTATTCTCAATCCAATTTTCTTTTTCTTTATATTTTATTATTATTTCAAGGGGCTCCTCTATGGATACTTGATCATCAACCTCTCTTAAGTTTTTTGATTTAAATTTTAAAACTTTATAATTAGAATTCATTTAGCCAGTATATTTAAACTAGCTAAATTTGAAACAATGAAAAAATTAATTTTATTAATAGCTTATGATTATTTTCTTAAAAAAAGCGATTTATAAAAGTCATAAATCGCTTTTTTATTAATAGTCTTATTTTTTCTGGTATTTTGCTGCCTCTTCTGAGCCATCGGTAGCTGTACCTTTGCTGTATGAGTGAGCACCCATTCCAGCAAGTTCACCATTTTGAACAATTAGATATTGATTTCTAATTTCTTTCTTATCAAAAAAACATTCTAAAATTTCTCTTACACCATCTGCATATCTTGTTTGGGCAGATAGAGAAGTTCCAGATGTATGAGGTGTCATACCATGATGAGGCATTGTTCTCCAAGGATGATCATTGGGAGCCGGCTGTGGAAACCAAACATCACCAGCGTAACCACTTAACTGACCAGATTTAAGGGCAGCAGCAATTGCATCTTTATCACAGATTTTACCTCTAGCAGTATTAACTATGTAGGCACCTTTTTTCATTTTGTTTATCATCGTCTCATCAAAAAGATGTTCGGTTTCTGGGTGGAGAGGACAGTTAATTGTCACTACATCACAAACCTTAACCATAGATTCCACAGACTCATGAAAAGTTAAATTTAACTCTTTTTCAACAGCATCAGGCAATCTATGACGATCAAAGTAATGAAGATGAACATCAAATGGCTTCATCTTTCTTAGAGCATCTAAGCCAATTCTACCAGCTGCAACAGTTCCGATATGCATTCCTTCTACATCGTAAGACCTTTGAACGGCATCAGCAATATTCCAGCCACCATTATTAACAATTGCATACTGAGTATGATAATCTCTCACCATTGATACAATCATCATAACAATATGTTCAGCAACTGATCTGGAATTACAGTAAGTTACCTCAACAACATCAACTTTACGATCCATAGCCGCTTGTAAGTCAACATGGTCAGAACCAATTCCTGCAGTGATAGCCATCTTTAAGTTTGGAGCAGACTCCATCTTTTCTCGTGTTAAATAATATGGAAAGAAAGGTTGTGAAATAACAATATCAGCATCAACAAGTTCTTTATCTGCCGTACATCCATCACCATCTTTATCTGAGGTAACTATCAGTTGATGACCATTGCTTTCTAAGAATTTTCGTAATCCTAGTTCGCCAGAAACACAGCCGAGTAATTCACCTTCATTAAAATCTCTTCCATTTGGTGAAGGAAGAGTCATTCCATCGGGATATTTATCTATTTTTGGAAGATTGTCCAAAGCATAACTTTTGGGCATTCCATTTTTTGGGTCGTCGTATAAAATACATAGTATTTTCATTTTGTACTTTTCTCATTTCTTTACCCTTTTTGGTTTTTTACCCTTAAGTTAATATTCGCTTAGCAAATAATCTATATTCATCATTTGTATTGATCAATAAAAAAATAAATGAAAAAACAATAAAAAGCGTAATAAAAATATCTATTGTAACTACAATTATCTTAAATCAACTCTTCCAACTACTTGGGTAGTTTTTCTTTAAAATGAAACGATTTAGAATAATTGCATAAGCAATAATTATTATTGAACCAAAAATAATTGGATTTAATAAAAAATCGTATGAAACAGCCCCAAGTATTATAACAATAGGGTTACCACCTGCAGGTGGGTGAGTCACGCCAAGAAGTATCATTACAAAGATACCAAGACCTACAGCAACAGCTATTTGTAAAAATAGATCTACTGGAAGAAATTTTAAAATTAATACTCCAACTATTGATGTTACCAAATGTCCAAAAAAAACATTTTTAGGTTGAGCAAAGGGACTTTCTGGATATCCAAAAAGTAAAACCATAGAAGAACCAAATGATCCAGCTAAAAATAATCCATAAGGAGTTTCAAAACTTAAAAATGAAAGAGTACCAATCGTAATTATTGAAAATATTAAAGCAAATAGAGCTCTATTAAAATTATCTTTTATTGTATTTATCATATATTTTCTTTTCTATTATTTTTTTATTTTAAAGTTTTAAAGCTTTTGAAAGAGTTTTAAAAGGAAGCAATAAACATTCTT
>CAXHFF010000109.1:0-2355 GCA_964016255.1 uncultured Acidimicrobiaceae bacterium | reverse complement strand
GGTGTTCACACCAGAAACTTGTGAGGATTGGTATTTCTACATGCTTGGTTGGGGTTTAAGTGCATTCCCTAATCACCCTGGAGATTTCTTCAATTCCAAGAACGACACATGCGAAGGTGGTTATAACACACCTGGTTTTAACAACGCAGAATTTGACGCATTAGATGCTGAATTCCAAGCTGCTAAAACAATAAGTGAAGCTATAACGCTATCGCAAAAAATGGAAGCTATTTTATTCGAAGAAATGCCATACTTGGTATTATTCAACGTACCTACACTTGAGGTATATAGAGATACTGTAGAATTTCCATTCACAGACGTATTAGACGGGTTAACAGGAACAGGTGCTGGTTATTCCAGTCTTGTAAAAGTTCAAAGCTAATAAGATTATTTAAACATAGGTAGGCTCAGGCCTACCTATGTTTTTTAAAAGCCTAAAATAGGGTACAAATATGGTTGAATATATTATCAGAAGGACATTACAGATGGTTGTAGTGTTTTTTATTTTTCTTGTTAGTTCTTATCTTTTATTTAATGCAATTCCTGGTAATGCTTTTTCTAACTTATTATTAAACCCCAATCTTCCCCCAGATGCCTATCAAAAAGTACTTGAAACTTATGGTTTAGATAAACCTCTTTTTGAAAGGGTACAGCTTTACGTAGTTAATTTTTTTAAAGGTGACTTTGGATATTCATATAAGTATTTTCCAAAAACACCTATTGAATTAATAGCAGAAAGATTACCCCGTACACTTATGTTATTTTCTGTTGTAAACATCGTTGCTTTTTATACTGGTTTTTTTATTGGTAAAGTCCTTGCTTGGAGAAGGGGATCAAAATCAGAAACATGGATTACGATTACCTCAGTATTTTCTTACACTGTTTTTTATCCGTGGTTTGCATTAATGATGTTATGGTTTTTTGGATATAAAATGGGATGGTTTCCAATCGGTAAATTCTTATATCCTGAGAAATGGTATGACGCTCCTTTTGATAGTGACGTTATATTCTCAATGATGATTAAATTCGTAGTTGTAGTTTCGCTATTACAATTCGCTGCCTATACAGCAACAAGGGGAATAGAAGCACTTTCTTCTAGAAGAAATGTACGGTTTGCAAGTTTGATTGCAATATTTATCGGCAGTTATTTTTATTGGAATACAGGGGAAGCTTTAGCTAGAAAACCATATGCAGCAGATATCGCTTATCATATGATTCTTCCAGTGCTTGTAGTTACTATTGTAGCTTTTGCAGGTACTGCTCTTCTTACACGTACTACGATGATGGAAGTTTTAAAAGAAGACTATATACTCACAGCAAGAGCAAAAGGAATAAGTCAAAAAAGAATTAGGGATAGACATGCGGCTAGAACAGCACTTTTACCTGTTGTAACATCTTTCATCTTCACAATAGTTACTATTATTGATGGTTCAGTTCTGACAGAACAAATCTTTTCATGGCCAGGCATGGGGCAGTTACTTCTTCAAGCTGTTTTGGAAGAGGATATACCCGTTGCAATGGCAGCATTTTCTTTTGTAGGCGTATTCGCTTTAATTGCTCACTTAATTGCAGATATTTCATATTCTTATTTAGATCCAAGAATTAGGATTAAATCACAGGGATAAAATATGGAAATTGATGAATTAAAAGAAAAGAATTTACAAAAACAGCTTAGAAAAGAATCAATCAGAAGAAATTGGAAGTTATTTTCACAAAGTAAATTAGGAATGATTGGATTGGGGATTGTCCTATTCTTTCTTGTTTTAGCATTGTTACAACCTTTCCTTTTCATGACTGGATTATGGAATGAAAGTATTTATCATCCCGTAGTTGGTTACGATCAAATTATTGAAAAAAAATTAGTAGTTGAATGTCCTAAGGAATACCCAACTCCTAAATATGAAACTTATCTTGATTGTCCTGGAGAGGGAGAGGTACAGAAAAAAATGCTATATCTCGCTAAAGGTGTAGAAATCGGGGACATGTACGATGTTTATCTACAGCCGGCACCTCCATCAGCTAAACATATTCTTGGTACGGATTCACTCGGTAGAGATGTATTTTCTCAAATAATGGAGGGTAGCCAGGTAGCTTTTGTATTGGGATTACTTAGTGCAACATTAGGTGTAGGTATATCAACAATACTTGGAACAATTGCTGCTTTTTTTGGAGGTAGGATCGATGCATACTTAATGAGACAATCTGACTTAGTACTTATGCTGCCTACTTTACCATTACTTTTCATTATTTCGGCATTCGCAGAGTTGAAGATTTGGCATCTTGCTGTTGTTTTGGGAGTCCTTGGTGGTCTAGGAGGATCAGTCATAACTCTGTCTCTTATACACATCTGACGCT
>CAXHFF010000108.1:0-2400 GCA_964016255.1 uncultured Acidimicrobiaceae bacterium | reverse complement strand
AATTATTTGAAATGATAAAATATCTCCTGGAAGCAACTGATCATAATTAATTTCTTCATATGTATTGTTGGTTC
This sequence comes from uncultured Acidimicrobiaceae bacterium, assembly GCA_964016255.1. Classification (GTDB taxonomy): domain Bacteria; phylum Actinomycetota; class Acidimicrobiia; order Actinomarinales; family Actinomarinaceae; genus Actinomarina. The sequence goes on along the minus strand of CAXHFF010000108.1, from coordinate 2,326 downwards.
TTATCTCAACTTTTTTAAGTCCAGACTTAATAGCTTTTAAGGAGCTCTCGTATATTTCTAATTTGTATTTTTTGTTCATATTTTTAATATTTACTCGAAGCTTAGTGGAAATTAATATAACCTCCCCAAGTAAGTACCATTATGTTTATATGGAGTTTTTTGACATTGTCGTACTAATTTTTTCATTTTTTAGTTTATTTACTAAAAGGATTTCATATATTTCACAGAAAATTTATTACAGCAGTTTTGTACTAACCCTTGCAGCACAACTCATATTTGTAGGTCTTAAATGGCAGTATTACTTAATATACGTATTATTTCTTTATAAATCACTAGCGATGGTGACTAGCTTTGAACCATCAGCAAGATACTTAAGAATTTTTGGCACAACATTGTCTATTTTATTATTTGTTGTAGCTTCATTATTGATTTATGTTTTTCCTATTCCTACTTTTAAGGCAGCAAATGACTCTCTCTACTCAGTTGGATATGAAGAACATCTAATTGTTCTAGAAGATAGGGTCAACCCAACAGCATTTGTTGAACTGAGTAATCTTACTCAAAATTCAAAAAGAGAGTTGTTAGTTGATATTTATTACCCAAGCCTTGAGGAGTCCTCTTTTAACCAAATATTTAGATCGGGTGATGCTAACTGGGGGAAATATATTGTTAATTATCTAAATAGAACCTGGGAGTTAAGCCTTCCTGATTTTATTTTATCTCATTTGAAACTCACCAATTTTGAGGTTCAAAAAGGTTTAGCTCCGGCCTTAGGTACGAAATTCCCAGTTGTTATCTACTCCCATGGATGGGCTGGAGAAAAGATATTTGCCTCCGACCAGTTAATACATCTGGCATCACAGGGATATGTAATTCTTGCCGTGGATCATGTTGGTTTGGCTATGTTTACAGATTTACCATCAGGAATCATATTTAATACAGGCTCAACAGAAAACTCTTCAAGTATTACAAATGTGATGACTGAGATGGCAAAAGATATAGAACACACTATGGAATTTTTTAGAAATCCAGTCAGTGACATCATCGCGAGCCATGAAATTGTGAATAAGATTTCTGATTTTGAAAATACTTCCATCATCGGACACTCTACTGGTGGTGGAGCTGCAGTGATTTATTGCTCACTCCATAAGTGTGAAAATACTATTCTTCAAGACCCTTTTCTTGCACCTTTTGTAAATGAAGATAAAGAGATCAAATTAGAAAATACTACCTCCGTTATTTATAGCCAGGATTGGTATGACGGCTATTTAGATTCAGAAGCAGTCACAGAAATTGAGGTATTTAATAGTGAACTTGTTGGTCAAAATGTTGTTCTTCAGGGATACTATATGAAAGATGCAAGACATTATGACTTCGTTGCTTTCGGAGCAATAAGTCCTTTAACGAAATATACATTTTTGAAAGGGACTATTAACTATAAAGATTCTTTAGATGTTAATAATTATTTCAATAGTACTGTCTTAAAAGGTGAGATTCCTGATGAAAATTATTCGCCATACTTAATTACCATAAAAAAATGAGAGTTAAATAAATGAAGTACAAACAGTCAATTCAGGTGATAAAAGAAATTAATGCTACAGAGGATGAGCTCTGGGATGTCATAAGTCAACCCGGCCACTTAGAATTAACACATCCTTTTTCTAAAAGCCATTCAGTAACCTCTTGGCCCGGAGTTGAATCAAACGATGTTTTAATATATCTGAGTGGTCTTAGGTATGAGAGATATTTTACAGATTGGAGTGAAGGTAACGGCTACACACTACAAATTGGAGGAAGAGAGGGTAAGAAATCAAAAGTTATCTGGGAGATATCTTCAAAAGAGAATAAAACATTCCTATCAATAACTATTTATCCACATTTCTTAGCCAATACACCAAGATTTTTTAGCTTTCTACCCTATGAACTATTGATCAGACCAAAGTTAACATCTTATTTAAATTCAGTACTTGGAGGAATAGATTACTACCTTGTTAAAAAAGAATCTGTACCAAAAAATCATTTCGGTACTCATAAATGGTTTTCTTAAAGAAAGCTTATAAGGAGAGAGACAAAAGTCCAAAGAGAAGTGGTACAAGTAGTAGAAACCCTAGTAGCAGTATTCTTTTTGCATTCATAATTTAAAGTGTATCATTGAATCTATGAATGATAAAAAATTCTTCATAATCTCTTTAGTATTTTTGGTAACAATTTTTCTCACAGCACTTACTGATTATGATTATCTCTCTATGGGGTTATCTTTCGTTGCAATGGCTTTTTGTTATTGGTATATAAGAACAAGAGCCTCTCAAGAATAATTTAATTTACG
>CAXHFF010000107.1:0-2405 GCA_964016255.1 uncultured Acidimicrobiaceae bacterium | reverse complement strand
TTATTCTAATGCTATTAACTTATTAGAAAAAAAAATTAACATTGTTCCTGGAAACATAAAAGAGAACTTAGACATTTTAAGCTCAAATATTCAAATAGCTAAATTTAATGATGAAAAAATAGTTGGCGGCTCAAAACTACAACAAGCTTTTCAAAATAATAAGTTGGATGTCTATGACATAATAATCATCGATACACCACCTACAATGAGCTCTTTAGTACAAGCAGCACTAGCAATTTCTGATTACTATTTAATACCGGCTAAACCAGAATTTTTAGCTGTTGAAGGCGTTGCACAGGCCATGAACTTTGCAAAAAAAACTATTGCTTCTATACCAAATATAAATCCAATATTTCTTGGCGTTTTATTAAATCAAGTAGACAAGAGGAGATCAAGTTACTTAGAATTTGTTTCAGAATTAGAATATCTTTTAGCTGACAAATTGTTAAAAACAAAAATTTCTCAAACTGCTGAAATTGCAGACGGTCCCTTTTATGCTAAAACTGTTGTAGATTTTAAAGAAGGTAGTAAATCAAAAAGTGAGTATTTTGATTTAGTAAATGAAATACTCAAGAAAGTTGGACTATATGAAGAGATCACTGAGCTCCCTGATAACAGATACTAATGTAAGAGAATTTAACGCATTTGAAATTGAGATCACATCTATTAAAGAAAGTCCTTCGCAAGCTAGAACAGAATTTGATGAATCTAAATTAGGTGAATTAACAGAATCTATTCGCAAAAATGGTATCTTACAGCCCCTAATAGTACAAGAGGTTGATACTGGTAAGTATGAATTAATTGCTGGCGAAAGACGCTTAAGAGCTTCTAAATTAGCTGGTTTAATAAAAGTACCATGCTTAGTTAAAGACATTAGCTCAAGAGATGCTGCAGTAATTGGTTTAGTCGAAAATATTCAAAGAGCTCAATTAAATGCCATTGATGAATCATCTGGGTTTAAGCATCTTATGGAAACTTACAATCTTGAATCTAAAGAAATAGCACTTTTAGTTGGTAAAAGTAGGTCTTATGTTTCAAACTCACTTAGATTATCAAAACTCTCAGAAAAAGTTATTACTGCTTTAAAGTCTAATACCGTCACTATGGGACAAATAAGACCACTGATTAATTTATCAAGTGATCTTCAGGATAAGATTTTAGATGAAATAAAATTATTAAAATTATCAAGTAGACAAGTAGAGGATAAAGTTAGAAATCTAAATACTTCTGATCCAAGCTCCGATGAAGCAATTAGGTTTTATAAAAATTTTTTTGAAGATAAAACAGGATCTAAAGCTGAAGTACAAACTAAAAAGGATAAATTTAAAGTCGTGTTAAATTTTAATTCCTCAGAAGCATTAAAAGCATTTGTCGAAAAGTTAAACTAATTTTTAAAACTATCATTTAGACTCTTTAATACGACATCTAATATTTTTGAAACTTTATCATTTTGGTAAAAATTACCAAAAAATATTAAAGATACTGATTTTGTATTTTTTAATAAACTGTGTGCTTTACCTAAGTTTTTTATTTCAAGCTGATCTTTTACTTTACTGGACAAATCTTTTCCAAACCTACTCTCAGTAAAACTTCCTTTAAAATATGCTAATGAATTCTCTTCTGATTTTTTAAAAGAGATAAATAAAGTAGGTTGAATTTTGTTCACATACTTAATGATATTTTCTTCTTTAGTGTCTTTCCCAACTTCAGATGCAAAAGACGCAATTATATTGTTTTCCAGACACACCTTTTTAGTTATTTCATATGTATCTATTTGTGAGGCATAGTCTTCAACATTAGGGAAATCAAAACATACTGAATAACCAATAACAGATGTGCTTAAATTTGGGGATATCGACTTTATAGCTTCATTTAACGAGGTATTTAAATTAGGTCTCATCAACATTCTAATTTCATTGACCGTCCCAAGACCAACATTACCATCTATAGACAGTCCTCTGTTTTCTTGAAATGCAGTTACTGAAGATACAAGATTTATATTAAAAATTCCATTAATAGGTTCAGAATAAAAACCGAGCCGAGATAAGAGTTCCTGTAACTCTTCCACATCTGAACCCCGTAATTCTGGATCACTTAAATTTAAGATTCTGTCTCCTAATTTATATCCATGATTAATGAGCTCTAACCAGAGACTTTCTTTATTAGTTATTGAAGTTAAGTTCTTGTCATCTATGAAAAGAATAATTAACGACATTAGTTCAGCATTGTCTTCTGAGGCTGCATATCCAGCGTAAATCAATTTGTTTCGAAGGTCATCTAACTCAATATCTGAAAGACTCTTTAGTAGAGAGGCTATATCAAGACTAATTGTCAAGCCACCTTTCAGCGTCTATTGCAGCTTGGCAACCAGTTCCTGCTGCGGTTACTGCTTGTCTATATACTGA
>CAXHFF010000106.1:0-2471 GCA_964016255.1 uncultured Acidimicrobiaceae bacterium | reverse complement strand
CTGAAGAATCTTTTACTTTTACTGGAAGCGGTTGGGGCCATGGAGTTGGATTAAGTCAGTACGGTGCAAAAGGTCTTACAGAACTTGGAGCATCCTTTTGTGCTAACACTAGTTCGTGTACTTCAGATGAAGTAGTTAATTACTATTTTAAAGATACTAGTAGTAATCAACTATCTGAACTTTCATTGTCGTCACCTGAGATTGCTACCGATAAGTCAGCACTTTGGGTTGGTCTGGCAAGAAATGCAAAAAATATCTCAATCACTACCCTCCCTTCTTCTAGTCCTCCGACATTATTTATATGTCAAGAGGGTCTCTCTCAAACTGCAGGGGTTCAAGGATTTTTAGCCTCTCGAGGCTATGAGCCGGGACCTGTAGATGGAGCTTATGGTGAGAAAACAGCCAACGCACTTCGAAGTTATCAAGCTTCTAAAGGAATAAATCAGTCGGGTGCAATCGACGAGGCTACAGTAGCTGCTATTAAGAGTGATGCTACTGGTGATGGTCCCTGTGAATCAGTATGGGGCCCTATAAAAATTGGAGGTGGGGCAACTATCTCTGTAATTACCTCAAGTAATGGGTGTTATTTTGCAGGTCATCCTCTGGTTTCAAAACAAGCTGCAAGTTGCAATATGACTATCAAGTGGTCTGAAGGTGGCAGAGTAAGAGTGGGGCCTAGAGAACACAAACACGGAGAGCTAAAGCTTAGATCTAAATCAGTATCATCAGGTTTTCATGTTGTTCTTGCTGTAAATTTAGAAAAGTACCTTTATGGATTAGCTGAAATGCCCTCTCATTGGAATGTAAAAGCTCTAGAAGCGCAAGCTCTTGTTGGTCGAAGCTACGCAGTTTTTCATTATTTAGATGAAAACATCCCTAGCCAACAAACAGCATATGATGCGGGACTATCCGAAAAACAAAAGGCTTACTGCTGGTGTCATATTGGATCTACTGCATCAAGTCAATACTATTATGGATACTTAAAAGAAATCGCTGGTCCAAACTGGGTTCAAGCAGTCAATAACACATCTGGAAAAGTTATTACTTACGGTGGTGGATACACAAGAAGTGGAGTCATTCAAGCATTTTATTCATCCTCTACAGGGGGTAAAACTAATGATAATGCCGTGGGATTTGGCTCATCAACAGTATGGCCATATCTTCAAACCGTTGATGATCCTTGGTCAATTGACAATAGAGTAGGGAATTCTAAAGCAGCATGGTCATATGATTTTTCTACTTACCAACTGTCTAAAAATATTTTATGTGGAGATACTCCCTGTTTTGATGCCATTACAGATATTTATGTTTCAGGGGCAGCCTCATCAGGTGCTGCAACTGAAGTTACAATGAAAGGGTATAAGAATGGCTCAGCTAAAACAGTTAAGAAATCAGGAAGAAATATAAAATCTCAACTTGGATTCACTTCTCATTATTTTAAAACTTCAAGTGCTTCTGATATCTCTACTTTAAATGTTGGCCCTGTAACAGTAAATACAACTTCTACAACTACTTCAAGTGGAGGAAGTGTTGTGACCTCTTCTGGAGATACAGCACAGTATGCGACTTCCACTAGTGGACTCCTCTATTTGAGTAAAGCTGGCTTACTAGATAAATGTTCCCAGAGTTCAACAGCTTGTCAAAATAAGACCATTACGAGAGAAGAAGCTGCAGCTGTAGTTGCTGTAACTGGTGGAGTCCCATTAGATGCTCCGAATGCTTATAGCGATGATGATCAAAGCATATACCAACAAGCCATAAATGGAATGCCTTATTATGGTATGCAAGTTTGCTTTGGCAGTCCTTTCCAGTATTTACCTAAAGAGTCTGTAACTAGGGATGAATTTGCTTGCATGCTTACTCGTGCAATAAATGCTGGAACGGCAGATAACCTTACAGGTAGTTCAGATCCTTATTCAGATGAAGGTGGGAGTAAATGGACAACCAGTATTTATACACTTGCAGCTAATGAGATTATCCCAGCATGTAGTTCTTTAAGTGATAAATTCTGCCCGAGTAGGAAAACATCAATAGGTGAAGTTTCCTTTATGATCAATAAGCTAGTTTCAAAATCGTTAATTAATTCTGATGTTTACAATCAAACGCCTTTTCAAAGTGGGTGGGAACCAGTAGGTGGTGAAGTTGGTACAGCGGCACAAACAGCTGTTTCTAATCCAAATGAAGGAAATGATGACTGTGTTGCCAAAGATAACTCAAACGTTAAATTGACCAATACTCTTGAAATACAAAAGTTTTTAACGAACAATGGATTTAAACCGGGACCCATTGATGGTCAATCAGGTCCCCAAACTGTGGCAGCTATTAAAGCTTTTCAAACAATCAATGGTTTACTTGCAGATGGAATTGTAGGTAATAGAACTAAAGCAGCCATGAATGCTTATACCGGATGTACCACCAATACCTGTATTGCACGTGATAATCGATCCGCAAACCTTGGATCTGTTGAAGGT
>CAXHFF010000105.1:0-2673 GCA_964016255.1 uncultured Acidimicrobiaceae bacterium | reverse complement strand
GCATTCGTAGAGTATTTAAACTCAAGATCATCTGCTAAAGTTATATTTTTAAACATATCATTAAAATTTCCAGCTATAGTAATTTCACTAACAGGGTATTTAAATACTCCATTTTCCAACATAAACCCTGTTGCACCTACAGAATAATCTCCAGTAACCAAGTTACTTCCACGACCGATTGTTTCAGTTATATATAATGTTCTTTGATTTACCCTTAAAAGATTTTTGTATGAGATAGATCCTTTTTCAAAATATAAATTACTTGTTCCTCCGCTTCTACCATTTGATTTTAGGTTCAATTTTTTTCCATAATAAGTATCAACTAGATAATTCTTTAAAACACCTTGATCTACTAATTTTAATTCCTTAGTTTTAACTCCTTCATCATCAAAATTCCTTGAACCTAATCCTTTAACTATATCAGGCTTGTCATAAATATTTATTGAGGTTGAAAATATTTCTTCATTTATTTTATCTTTTAAAAACGAAGTTCCTCTTGCTATAGAGGAGGCTGATATTGCGCTTGCTAAGACACTTAATATTCCTTTTGAAATTCTTCTATCAAAAATAATACTTATTTTTTCACTTTCTATTTTTTGAGGATTTAATTTTTGAATTGTTTTTTTAGCTGCCAACGATCCAATTTTATTTGGTCTAAGCATATCATGTAAGTGGCATGTGCTTGTAAATTCATAATCTCTTTCCATTTTATTATTAGTATTTTTTGCAACAGCAACACAAGATGCTGAGAAAGATGATGACTTATAACCATTTAAAAAACCATCACTGCTTGCTAATATAAAATTTGATTTAGACTCTGAAAAACCAGTTTCTGTATTAATAATTTCTTTCTTTTCAAGAGCAACCTCTTCAACTTCTTTTAAATATTCAATTTTTTCATCATTCTTAATGTGATCATCATCATATAAATTTAAATCTTTAATTTTTGTTGCTAGCAAATCTTTATCTGGTAGAGAATTAAATTCATCCTCAGGTGTAATTTTCGTCGTTTCGACACATCTCTCTATTAGGTTTTTAATATTATCCTCTGATAGATTTGATGATGAAATACTAGATTTTTTTTTACCTATATAAGTTGTTAAACTAATACCTAAACTATCTGATCTGTCAGACTCATCTAGTTTTCTATTTCTAAAATTAACTGTTTCAGAAATGGAGTGTTTCACTATTGCCGTCGAATCTGTTGCACCTAATTTTTTTGCTAAATCAATACAAAAAGATGCTTTTTCTTTTAAATAATCTTGATCTTTAACCATATGGTTTATAATTGAGTTCCACCTACAGTCATTTTATCAATCAAGATTGAAGGCTGGGCTACTCCGACTGGTACGCCCTGACCTGCTTTTCCACAAGATCCAATACCAGGATCAAGCATCATGTTATTTCCAACCAATGAAACTTCCTTTAAAATTGATGGGCCATCACCAATTAATGTTGCCCCCTTGATAGGAGCACCTATTTTACCATTTATGATTTCATAAGCCTCAGTGCAATTAAATACAAACTTTCCAGAAGTAATATCTACCTGACCGCCACCAAAACTTACTGCAAATATTCCTTTATCAACTGATTTAATCATTTCTTCTTGAGAGTATTTTCCATTTAGCATCATTGTATTTCTCATTCTAGGGAGAACTACATGTTTGTAACTTTCTCTTCTCCCACTTCCTGTAGATCTAGTATTCATTAATCTTGCATTTAAACGATCTTGCATAAAGTTTTTTAATATACCATTTTCAATTAAGACAGTTTTCTCTGTGGGGGTTCCTTCATCATCAATTGTTAAACTCCCCCTTCTATTATGCAAAGTTCCATCATCAATAATTGTAACTCCTTCACTTGCAACTCTCTGACCCATTAAATTATGAAACGCAGATGTTTTTTTTCTATTAAAATCTCCTTCTAAACCATGACCTATTGCTTCATGAATAAGTATTGCAGGCCATCCTGGTCCTAAAACCACTTTCATTTCTCCTGCGGGTGCAGGCTTACTATCTAAATTTACCGAAGCAATTCTAAATGCCTCATCACATACTTTTTTCCAATTATCATCTTTAAGATATTCATCGTAAGACTGTCTGCCACCAATACCGTAAACGCCGGTTTCTTTTTTGCCATTTTTTTCGAGCATTACAGAAACATTAAAACGAATTAAAGGTCTAACATCTGTCAGTACTTCACCACCTGATCTAATTATTTCTATAGACTTATGTTCTCCAGAAAAACTCGCAGTTACTTGATGAACAATTCCACTTTTTGCTCTTGTATAATTATTAACTTCTTTTAAGAGTTCTAATTTTGATTGAAGTGATTTTTCTTCTATAGGATTAATATTTTTATAAAATTGTTCATTTGTTTTGGGTATTTTATGGTTATAAACACCTTTTTTCGATTTTAAAGTTGAGCTTAAATTATCAGCTGATTGTTTTAATGAATTTTTTGAAATTTCATTTGAATGAGAGTAAGCAACAACTTCACCTGTTACAGCTCTTAAGCCATAACCTAAATCAGAACTATAAGTAGAGTTTTTAATTTTACCATCATCCAACAAAATAGATTCACTCTTTGAATTTTCTAAATAAAGCTCACCATCATCACAGTTATTTAGTGTTTCAGAAATAATTTTTTCTGCATCATTTCTTGATAAGTCTG
>CAXHFF010000104.1:0-2784 GCA_964016255.1 uncultured Acidimicrobiaceae bacterium | reverse complement strand
ACACGTGTGTTCTCGTCGGCAGCGTCAGATGTGTATAAGAGACAGTCTTTACCTAAAGCAAAAATTGATTCAAAAAGTGGTGGACTAATTTTAGTTCCGGTAATAGAAACTCGTGTTATTTGAAATCCTACTTTTGGTTTAATTTCCATATCTTTAAGTTCATCCCGCATCAAATTTTCAATATTTTCTAATGAGAACTTTTCTAGATTTTTAAATTTTTCTCTTATATTAAATAGGTAACGTTGGCCATCTTCTGAATTGGCACTTTCAAAATCGTTTTGATTAATCATAAAAGGTTCATCAAGTAAAAATTTAACCTGTGGTGTTAAATCATTAAGTGTCTCTAATCTTTCTTGGACTGATGGTAAAATTTTGATAAGACGGTCTAATTCATTATCAAATAAATCTCTAGTAATATCATTAGTAATTTTTTGTGTAGCCAATTTATTAAACTTATCTTCACCGATATTTCTAATATACTGACCATTCATCCAGAGAAGCTTTGTAGTATCAAATATTGCTGGGTTAGGTAAAACATTATTTAAATCAAATTTTGAGATAGCAAATTCCCTATCGAATATTTCAATATCATTACCTGGAGCCCATCCGAGAAGGCACATATAATTAAAAAGTGATTCCGAAAGTAATCCCATTTCCTTAAATATATTTACGGATGTATCACCATGTCTCTTACTCAACTTTTTACCGTCAGGTCCAAACAAAAGTGGTAGGTGACAAAATGCCGGAATATCTGCACTCAATGCCTGCATCAGAAGTATATGTTTTGGTGTTGAAGAAAGAATATCCTCTCCCCTTGCTATTGTTGTTATTTCGTAATCTATATCATCAATTGTTGATGCTAGATGATACGTTGGAGATTTATCAGATCTTAATATAATAAAGTCTTCGACATCATTTAAATCAAATTTCATAGATCCACGAATCATATCTTGAAACGTTATTTCACTGTCGTTAGGAACTTTAAAACGAATTGCTCCTTCATCCTCATAGGCTAAATTTGTTGAAAGTAGAGATTCTGCAATTTCTCTGTATCTCTTAAAGCGCAAAGACTGCTTGTATTCTCCATGCGGACCTCCGACTTCAATTCCTTCATCCCAGTCAATACCTAGCCATTTAAAATTCTCCACAATATCTTGCATATATTCATCACTTGATCTTGCTGTATCAGTGTCATCTATTCTTACGAGGAACTTGCCATTATTTGCTCTTGCATAAAGCCAATTAAAAAGTGCCGTTCGGGCATTGCCGATATGAAGGTAACCTGTTGGAGAAGGTGCGATTCTTAATTTCATTTATTCTACCGTATTGGTCTGAGTGCCAAGAGTTTCAATATCAATCTTGATTTCATCTCCTCTATCTACTCTACTAACGCCCTCTGGAGTTCCTGTTAAAATTACGTCACCTGGCAATAAAGTCATTATTGATGATATAAATTCTAAGATTTCTCCAATTTTAAACATCATGTCTCTGGTATTTCCATTCTGTTTTAAATCACCATTTACATATGATTTGATTTGAAGCTCAGGCGATTCGACAAAATCTGTTTGGATGTAGGGACCAAGTGGACAAAAGGTATCAAAACCCTTTGCTCTTGTAAAGTGTCCTGTCTTGCCCTGTAAAACACGTTCTGATAAATCATTAGCAATAGTCAACCCTAATACATGATCCTTCCAATTATTCCTATCAATATTTTTTGAAACTTTGGAAATTACTAAAGCTAGCTCTGCTTCAATATCTACATGTTCTCCTATGGCAGGATATTTAACTTTTTGTCCAGAACCTATTACTGAAGTAGATGGTTTTATGAATATAATAGGGAATTCTGGCATGTTTTCACTGTATTCTGGCAAACCCATCTCGGCAGCATGTTTTGCATAGTTTTTAGCTACTGCAATAACCTTGGAAGGTAGTACTGGTGCTAGAAGTTCAATTTCATCAAGATCATAAATTTCTTCGGTGTTTTCCCATACTACAAAGGGAGATCCGTCATATCTAGTAACCTTACCTTCATATAAATCTCCATAAAAGATTTCATTTTCGTATTTAGCTCTAACTATTTGCATATTAAATACCTTATTGATGTCATGTTATATGAGGCTATGTTAAAAAATTAAATAATGTATTTAGGTGTAAACCCTGCATTTTTTCTTTAGAACAGGTGTCAAGAACATCATCTGTTAATTCTCCTAAATTGTTTTCAGTAATTCTGAGTAAACCAAGAACTAGATGGAAATCACTATTAGCAGGAGCTCTACCAAAGTGAGCTGACCTAAATAATATGAGATTTACAATTACATTACTTATTAATTTTTTTCTAGAGTGAGAAGACCATAGTTCACTGTATTTATTAACAATTTTCATTGCGAAACCACTGTCAGGACCCACATTTCCAAAACTATCAAAATCAGGATTAATATTTTCCGCCGGCCTAGATGGCATTCTCCTAGGAACAGGAAGGGTTGTTTCAAGGCTGCTTTCTTGGGGATTTATATTTATATGAGGTTCTTGTGACATTAAATTAATGTTATATAATTTTTAAAATTATCTTCTTGCCCATTAACTATTTCTAAGTACTTGTTACTAATCTTGGACGTTACTTCTCCAACTAAGCCATCACCGATTTTTTTGGAATCCACAGAAACAATACCTACAATTTCAGTAGCACTGCCTGTAAAGAAAATTTCATCAGATGATAATAAATCTTCGGTAGTAATGCTGTCTCTTATACACATCTGACGCTGCCGACGAGAACACACGTGTAGA
>CAXHFF010000103.1:0-2844 GCA_964016255.1 uncultured Acidimicrobiaceae bacterium | reverse complement strand
ATTGTAAGTTGTTGGAGCAATAAAAAGTACATTTTTCATTCTTGAAAAAATATTTCTAGTTCTTTTATTAGTTCCTCATCGTGCGTCCATGGTATTGAGTGAGCAGCATTATCAAAAATTATTTCGTTAACATTTTCTAAATCTTTAATCACTTCCTGTGACGTCTCTTCGGGAACTAGATTGTCTTTTCCACCAGTAATTACTAGTGTTTCAGTAATTATTTCTTTTATCCAAGGTCTGGCATCATATGGTACAACATATCTTCCACCATCCTCATATATAAAGTCATCTTTAGATTTATGTAAATTATTCCAAGCCCAATCAGTGTATTCATTTGCAAGTGCCCCAGTTTTACGTAAATGTGAAAACTTAGACTTGGGGTTCATATTTGGAAATAATCTCTCTCTAATTCTTACTATTGCAACGAAAGCTTTAAATAGTGGTTTATCTTTATATACAGCGCCTCCCAGCCAACTGAATGGAGTTATCAGAACCATTTTATTCACTAGCTCTTTCTTCTTCCTTGAGATGCTAAGCGCGACAGCACTACCCATCGACCAACCAACTACATTACATTTATCTATTCCCAGTTGATTTAATATACTAATTACTATATCCGCATTTTCATCTACATCCCATCTCATCCAGCTTGAGTCTGATTTTCCATGGTTCTTCATATCAATTGTTACAAACGAATTTTTTTCAAGAAAGAAAGGTAAAATTTTAAACCAACTCCCTAAAGAGTCTGAACCCCAACTGTGTAGAAAAATAATTGGTGTGGTATTGTCTACATAAGATTCACGAATGAAATACTCTTTTTCTCGAATAAATAATGTTCTTCCTGGTATTTTTGTAGGGTGAATCTGAGTCAGACCTTCGGTTTGATCTGATTTTGTGCCAATCAGATTTTTTAATAGGGTTGCAACTGCAAAATATTTTGTAAATTTTTTAATCATTATTACTAAATAATATTTATCTTTTCGATATATTCGGTATTTATTTCGCCTATTTCCCAAAGCTCTAAACCAAAATTTTCTTTAATCTCTTCTTTTTTAATTTTTTGAATTTCAGGAATAGAGATAAGCAGTCCTCCACTAGTTTGCGCGTCGCAACATAGCTTTATTAAGTTTTCTTCACCCGTGTTATCAATTAGCAATTCTTTAACATAGTCTAAGTTTCTTTGGCTTCCCGATGAAAAGAAACCCTCTAATATTAATTCTTGAGCTCCTTCAATTATTGGAATATTTTTACTATTAATTTTTACTCCGAGATTACTATTTTTTAACATCTCACTTAAGTGGCCAAATAACCCAAATCCTGTCACATCTGTTACAGCATTTGCGTTGTATTGGTGTGCAAAATCTGCTGCAGTATTGTTCAAAGTAGTCATTACCTCTGTTGCTCTATTTACAATCTCAGAACTTGCTTTACCTTTCTTGATTGCTGTGGATATCACTCCAGTACCTAATGGTTTAGATAAAAATAGACGATCCCCTTTTTTAATTGTGTTATTTAAAAAGACTTTTTCTTTCGCTACTCCAGTTACAGAGAAGCCGTACTTAGGTTCACTATCATCAATACTATGTCCCCCAATAACTGAACATTTGGCTTCTTGCATGATATCTAGTCCACCCCTTATAACTTCTCCAAGAATTTCAAAACTAATATGGTCTCTCGGCCAGCAAACTAGTTGTAATGCCGACAGAGGCTCTCCTCCCATTGCATAGATATCAGAGAGTGCATTTGCAGCAGCTGCTCTACCCCAGTCATAAGGGTCATCCAAGATTGGAGTAAAGAAGTCTATAGACTGAATAAGCTTATTCCCACTCGCCACTACTACTCCTGCATCATCAGGATTATTTAGACCTACAGAAACATTATTAGCTTCTAGGGCTTTATGATTTTTGAATTGCGACAAAACTTGTGCAAGCTCACTAGGTGATAATTTACAAGCTCAACCAGAACCGTGAGAATACTCTGTTAATCTCATGACACCTCCAATTTAAGAATCACTCAGCTTTTCAGCTTTTATTTCATTTCTAAAACATTCTTGAATTACTTTTAACAATGGGCTTGGCTCATAGGTTTTTTCATTAATTTTGTTTACAAACTTTCCATGTTTAGCCGTTGAAATTACAAAGACAGTGTCCATTTCATAAATCTCATCTACAGTTACTCGGCTTTCTTGAACTTTTAATAAATTGTTAGTTCCAAATAGATGAATGTATTGTCGTGTAATTGAATCAAGTATCCCAAGTTTTAAGTCAGGAATAAAAACTTTATCTCCCTTTATCCAACCAACAGAAAATGTTGGGCCCTCAAGAATTATATTTTTTCTATTGAGAAGCAAGGCATCTGTAAAGCCATTTTGCTCCGCTAAACGTGTTTGAGTAACATTTAAAGCATATGAAGTAGATTTTGTACCAATGATTTGATTATCTTCTAAAGTGAAGTCTCCTCCAGGATGCCAAGGACTGAGCTGTGTCTCAAGAGAGTAGTACTCAGGTATCTCAACAGGTTTCTGATGAAATATGAAAATATCATAGTTTTCAAAAGTTTCTGAACGACTTATTATTACTCTCACGTAACCTTGAGTAAAATTGGAAGCTACTTTTTGTAAATCTTTCTTAATGGAGTCAAAATCAATATTATTAAATAACATCTTCTGGGCTGAGCGCTCAAGTCTTTTTAGATGTCTGTCTAGAGCAAAAAGAAAACCATCATGTATACGAATGGCTTCAAAAATTCCATCCCCCCTCCAAAAAGATAAATTTTCAATCGGGGAATTGAAGTTATTTTCTGTCTCTTATACACATCTCCGAGCCCACGAGACAACAACCGATC
>CAXHFF010000102.1:0-2882 GCA_964016255.1 uncultured Acidimicrobiaceae bacterium | reverse complement strand
TTACCAGATATAGAGCTTCTTCAAAAGATTCCAATTGAGTAACTTCTATACTTGTAGTTGTTGAGGTATTATCTGGTTCTATAGTTTCTGCAATTGTAATCTCAACAGAAGTGTCTTCAACTGTTTCTGTATTCTCCGAAGAACAAAATGTAAACAGTAATGTAAAAATAATTATCTTTTTCATAATTATATTGTACTACTGATTGTTTAAAGTAATAAGTGCTACATTTGAATATGGCTTTAACCTTAAGAAAACTCCTGCAAGTATTATTAGGTACAACTTTAATTGGCACAGGTGTGGCATTAAACTTTTCCTCAAAATTAGGACTTGGACCTTGGGGGGTATTCCATGAAGGGATTTCGCTTAATACTACTCTTTCTTTTGGGAGTGCAATTATAGCTACAGGTGTTTTTGTAACATTTCTATGGATACCACTAAAGCAAAGGCCAGGAATAGCCACATTTGTTGATATTTTCTGGATAGGGACTGTTGCAGATTTAGTGATTGGTCTAGACCTCGATCCTGAAAGTCTATTACTGAAATGGATTTTTGTGTTTATTGGAATAATATGTATTGGTTCTGGAACAGCCATTTATGTGGGTGCAGATATGGGGTCTGGACCAAGAGATGGGGTTATGGTAGGCCTTGAAAGTAAAGGCTTAAAAATTGGTATGGCAAGGAACATAATTGAAGTAACTGCATTAGCTCTGGGATGGTTACTAGGTGGAACTGTTGGCTTGTCTTCAGTTGTAATAGCTATATCTATTGGACCAGTGGTACAGATAGTAATTCCTTATTTTGACTTAAGATAAATTGATATAATTACTTAATAACGGAAAATTAAAATTGGATTGATTTATGAGCGTTCAAATAACAAACAAAGATAGGTTAAGAACATTTGTACTGTTTCCTATATACATCACTTTTTTTGGTCTACTTTTATTAGCAATAATTATTGTTTCATTTTTACCAAATGGGAAATTACTGGGAACTAAGTTATATAATATTTTTGGCTTATCAGGATTAATAGTTGCAGGAATTGATTTAAATGTTTCTGGATCAGAGAAAATTGATACCTCACGAAGTTATGTAGTTATTTCTAACCATCCGTCTACACTTGACATATTTTCACATATCACAGCTTTACCAGTTTCAATTAGGTTTCTTACTAAAACAGAGCTATTTAGAATTCCTATATTGAGTAGGGCTCTCAAGGTCCTTGGTCTTCCGAGAATAGACAGAAAGAATGCACAAATGAATCTTCCAAAAATTAATTCTTCTATCCAAAAAGTAATTGATGATAATAATTCTATTATGATTTTCCCTGAAGGGACCAGAAGTAATCAAAAAGATTTACTTCCTTTCAAAAAAGGTGCAGCTCACATAGCTAAACAATTCAATTTACCAATAATTCCCGTAGTAACACACAATTCCCATAATTTAATGATTAAAGGTGCTGTTTGGTTTAAATCTGGAAAAATTGATATCGAAATTTTAGATCCAATTACAAATATTGAAGACTATGAAGTTGATGAGCTCACAGATTTAATCTACAGAAAAGTAAAAGAGTACCTAACTAGCTAGGTACTCATCTAAAAAAATATTGAACTCTTCAAGCTGTGTGCTTTCTACAAGTTGTTTATCCAAATTGTTTTCTGATGAAAATAAATAAAAATCTTTAAAAACCCTTAGGCCATAATTTTCAAGTTGGCCGGATAGTGAACTGTAGGCATCATAAGAATTACTACCTTTCCCGAGTACTGCCGATACAATTGCTGCTTTCTTATTTTTGAAAAGATCATTATATTTGTATTCATCAAAAGCAAGTGACAACCAATCTAAAGTATTTTTAAGATGTGAAGCGTACCCACCATTAAAAACTGGACTAAAAATTATTATTTGGTCACAATCGATTAAAACATCTCGTATTTCTATAATTTTATCTGGTTGGACTATTCCACTTTCCAATATAAAAGGTATGTCAGTGTACAAATTATCAAATAAGTGTGTTTCAATTTTTTTTTCTTGTAAGTAGCTCATTGCATACTGAGCGGCTTTTTTATTGCCCGAAGATTCTGTGGAACCTCCTGATAGCAATAAAATTTTTGACATAGTTTAATTATGTAATTAACTTTGATTTATGGGACAGGATAATCTAAAAAATTTTGCATCACTTGATATCCGTGTTGGTGAAATTCTTGAAGTTAATGATTTTTCTGAAGCTCTGAACCCTTCATATGTTATTCGAATTAATTTTGGCGACTCAATTGGAATAAAAAAAACAAGTGCACAGGTAACAAATTACACTAAAGAATCTCTCATTGGAAGAAAATGCATAGCAATAATTAATCTAGGAGATAAACAAATTGGTCCCATAATGAGTCAGTGCCTAGTGTTAGGTTCAGTTTCTAAAAACAATACCGTGCAACTTCTGTCTCCTGAAGAAAATGCGTCTATAGGTGACCGCATAGCTTAAATAACTAACTAGTTAAAGACGTAAACTTCTCTAATCTGAAATTACCAACTCTTTTGTAAATTTTTTCACCACTGCTATCGACCAAAACATAAGTAGGTGTAAATTCTAAGCCATATTTTTCAATAATTTCACTGTAACTTTTCTTTGAAGCATTTACAGATACGATTGGGATGTTAGGTTTCTTTTTTTTGAACTCATTAACTATGAATTTTGAAGCAGTACATCCAAGTCAATAATCTGAATAAAATTCAATAATTGTAAACTTGCTTAAGGCGAAATTATGATCATCTATGACAGTGCCTCTATTTGAAGTAAATAAATATAATCCAAAGAAACATCCCAAAACTACAAAGCTTAAAAAATACACAACTTCAAAAGGCTCAAAGGCAAGACATATTATTGCAA
>CAXHFF010000101.1:0-2896 GCA_964016255.1 uncultured Acidimicrobiaceae bacterium | reverse complement strand
TGTAGCTGAAGAAACTCCTGTTGTTCAAAAAGCTGCTACCAAAGTTGAGACAGTAATTAAAAAAGTCTCTATGGCTAACAACACAATGGGTATCAAGTTAAATGCTGATACCACTCTTCCAAGATGGTTAAATTACAGTTTTATGATAATTCCAATATTTATCTTGATAGGAATGATAAATACATCAGGGGCTCAAGAATGTGGAGTTAATGGAATTTTAGATGTTGATAGAAAATCTCAACAAACCGTTAATTGTGATGGTTCACCGTTTGAAGGAAAAGGAGTAGCCTCAACAAACACTGTTAATTATGTAGCTGTAGGACAACAAGTGTATTCAGGTGCAGCGGCATGTGCTGGATGTCATGGAGCTAATGGTGGTGGCGGAGTAGGTCCTTCTTTTATAGGTGGAGCACTTTATAAAACATTTCCAACCTGTGCTGATCATGCAAAATGGATACAACTTGGATCAGCTGGATGGCAAGCTGAAGTTGGTGCTGCCTATGGTGCTGAAAACACAATATCAATTGGTGGAATGCCAGGTTTCCAAGGCAAGCTAACAGAAGAAGAAATTATGGCTGTTGTAGTTTTTGAGAGAGTTGTTTTTGGCGGAGGAAATACAGAAGAAGTTCTTATTGATTGTGGCCTTCTTGAAACTGAAGAAGAAGAAGACGAAGAAAATATAGAAGCGGTAAGTACAACTCCATAAAAAACAGTTTGTTTCTTCTCAAAATCTAATTAACCTTTTGCTATGTTACCTGTAATCTATTTTCATTTAGCACTAATTGCCTTTGCAGGCTTATTGTTTTACGTAGTTCTTTAAGTGGCTACTAACAAAAGAGCAAAGAGAGTCGTCGGTTGGAAAGAAAATGCTGCTCTGCCTGATTTAAATATTAAGAATGTCATCGCAAAAATTGATACGGGAGCCAACCTTGCCTCCATTGATGCTGCAGATATAAAAATTGTTTCAAGAAATGATATTAAATATGTGAAATTTAAAGTAATGAAAAGAAATAATACTGTCAGAAAAACATCTGCTCCACTAGAGGGATATAAGAGAATAAAGAGTTCAAATGGAGACGTTGAAAGAAGGCCCTATATTAAAACTACTTTATTAATGGATGGTATTAGTAAAAAGATTGAACTTACATTAACTGACAGAGGACCTATGGACTATACAATGTTAATAGGAAGAAAATCACTCGGAAAAAGATGGGACGTTAATCCATCTGTAAGCTTTTTAACAAAAGCAAATGATAAAGAAAGTAAGAATAAAAAATGAAGCTTGGAATCCTATCACAAGATATTAATCTTTATTCAACTTCTAGATTATTTGAGACTGCAAATAAAAGAGGACATGATACACAGGTTGTCAGCTATCTACGTTGTTATATGAACATAGCAAAAGCAAATCCAAGAATTTTCTTTAGAGGAGAGGAACTTAATTTTGACTCTGTAATACCTAGGATTGCCGCTACATGGACATTCTATGGTGCAGCAGTTGTAAGACAATTTGAGTTAATGGGTTCGTTCTCTGCAAACTCATCAGCCTCAATCAGTAGATCCAGAGATAAACTAAGAGCTCTTCAGCTTATCGGAAATAGTGGTGTTGAAATGCCGGTTACTGGCTATGTACATTTCTCAAGAGATATTGAAGCAGTCCTTAATACAGTTGGGGAACCCCCCTTTGTGATAAAACTACTTGAAGGAACTCAAGGAAGAGGCGTTGTCCTCACAGAGACAATGGATGCTGCTATTAGTGCTATTGAAACTATGAAAAATCTTGATGCAAACATACTTATACAAGAATTCATCAAAGAGGCAAATGGTGAAGACATACGAGCAATTGTAGTTGGCGATAAAGTTGTTGCTTCGATGAAAAGGAGAGCTAAGCCTGGTGAGTTTAGATCTAATGTCCACCTTGGAGGAAGTGTTTTAGAGTATGAAATGACCGAGGAGGAAAAAGATAGTGCCGTAAGATCTGCCAAGGTTCTTGGACTGGAAGTCGCGGGCGTAGATTTAATACAGTCTTCAAGAGGTCCCTTGGTTTTAGAAGTTAACTCTTCTCCAGGTCTTGAAGGTATTGAGAAGGCTAGTGGAATAGACGTTGCCGAAAAAATAATTGAATTTTTAGAATATCAAACTCAAAACAGGGATAAATCGAAACCTATTGACATTTAAGAAAATAATAAGTTTTTTAATATAGTCGTCTTGCTCAAAATTCCTTCATCTAGTATTTTGTCTCCATCTAACAGCACAGGGACTCTTAACAGGTATTCTTGGTAGCCATCCTCTACTTCAACTGTTTCAACATTCAAAAATAGGCCGAGACTTTTAATTGTTTCATGACCTTTTTCACAGAGTTCACAGTTTTTGGTAACAACTAGGTTTAAAGTTTTCATAATCCTAAAATATACCCATGAGACCTTGGACCCTAGTTTTTGTAGTACTTTTAGCTGTAATTATTTTTGTATCAGGCTTTATTGTCTTAAGCTTCATTTAAATTGAAAAGCTAACCTTTGACGAGTCTTCACATTCCAGGATTTCAGCTGCATTTCCATTTGTTCTAAACAGAGAAATCATTCCCCAAGAGTCTGTTAACAAGCCTACATTATCTAAATACTCACTTTGATAACTTTTGCACCAAGTTGTCTTAAATACTCGATTCCCAATAGTTACATTTACGACATCCCCAATAGACAAATTAAGACCTGAAAGCTCTTCTGGCGAGATATTGGTCTGACAATTGCCATAATGATCAACCCACAAGATTTCTCCTTTGATTACCTTTTCTGTTACTTCGGTTAAAGGAATTAAATACTGTTTTAAATCTCCAAGGTCTACTTCAGGTCCAAACTCCTCTAAAGCAAGTTGACCTGACGCATATCCTGCAGCAAAA
>CAXHFF010000100.1:0-2902 GCA_964016255.1 uncultured Acidimicrobiaceae bacterium | reverse complement strand
ATGTATAATGCCTGTTCCAGCCACTGCCCCTGAGTTTGGAAAATTCGTGAACCTATTAATTTGAGATCCTCCAAATTTAATTATTTTTCCTTCAATATCATAAGCATCCTGCCATGTACTAGCCCCAAAGGGTTTGTATTGTAAATAAACGGGAAACATTAAAAATGGATATTCTCCTTCATTAAATCCATCCGCGCTGGGCGTTTGTTGAGTAAAGTCAATTTGTACACCTATAAAAGCAGTTCCTTGTCTTAAGCCAGCATTAGATTGCTGTAATGTTGCGGCCCCTAACGCCATAGCATTTTGATTTACATTACCCATTGTGAATCCATTGCAGTCAGGTGCACTAATATTTTTATATTCACGGCCATTATCAACTGAAACTTCATTTACATTATTGTCTAATTGTAAAGTATTGTATGGAGATCGTATATCATTAGTTCCAATAGTAGAAGATAAACCAGGTAAAGGAAGACTACCAGCCGCATTAGTTAAATTATTAACAAAATATAAAGCTCCGGATTCGCCCCCACCGCCTACGCTATAACCTGAAGTTTTTCCAAATTCTGGATTAAGAGCCTCGTTGCCAAATAAAACTGTAAGCTGTAAATTAGTTGAATCTGTGGGGCCCCCTGCATCTTCTAAATTAATAGTTATTGGATAAGGCCCACTTAAATCTTCTGTTGTTGATAGTTGACCTGACTCATTTATATTAAATATAGTTTGATTGGCGGGAGATGTAATAGAATAGGTTAAATCATTTGTATTTAAACTTGTGTCAGCTGTTCCATTTACTCCTGTAAAAGTTGCTAATATTCCAGTAGATCCAGCCGTTAATGGCAAAGTAAGATTGCTAGGCACCGGATCAATGCTTACAGAGCTTGATTGGCCTTGTATTGTATAGGTTTTAAATATAGGGGAAGTATTTGCTAGAGGCACTTCAAATCCTGATGAACCTTTAGAAGCCCCTGAGGGGTCTGTAAAATTAACTGTTATATTATATATTTTTTCTGTTCCAGCTTCTAAGCCATAATAAAAATCTTTGGTACTTTGTATTTTATATCTATACCAAGTATATTGGTTTTGACTATCATAAGGCGAAGTAGTGGGGGGTACTGGAACAACAGTAAACATGCTAACTGAAACTTCCGAATCTGGACTTGTAACTTCAACTATTGATGCGGTTAATCTATTAGCAGGTAAATCTTGATTTATAGCTTCTCCTAAAGAATTAACGTCTGTAGGGGCAAATCCCGGAGGAGGAACTGCTCCTGAAGCAGAAGGTAAAATATCTACATTACCATTTGCGTGGCTTTGATTTTCATTAAAATTTAATGAAGTATCTCCAACCGCTCCGGTAACAACATTAGTTGTAGTTTCTATTGCTGTATTAAGATCAGATATTAAACCGCTTGTAGAAGTTTCATAATATATATCTAATCTTGATTCTACAGGTGATGTTTCAAATACTCCTAGCTGAAAAGCATATGCAGTTGTATTACCTAATGATCCTATAGGATTTGAAGAAATTTGAGATATTCGAGCAACAAGAGGATTTGAAATAACATCATAAATATTACCTAAGTCTGCTGCTGTACTAGTGCCAAATATATCATAGGCTTCCCCAATGGTAATAACCGTGCTAGGCTGCGTAAAAGGGTAAAATTGTTTATTAAAAGTAGGATTATTTGTTAATTGAGGTGTAACACGCCCAAATAATTCTACAGAACTTCTAAATTGTTTTTGCTCAGGACCTACTTCAGACAAGTCTCTAGGCACTTTATTAATATTATCATTAATTAAAGTTATAAATCCTACCTCTGTAGCAGCATCGTCTCCTGTTATTGCGTCTGGCGGGCCATCTAAAATTCCTGGTAAATAAACATTATAATATTCCTGTTCAAATTGTTTAACCACTACTTTATAACTATACCAGCCTAATATATTATAATTGTTTCCGGATCCAACATAAAGACCTGGTATACCTGATCCAGCCGGAATTGGAGAGGGAGTTGATATAGGACTATTAAATAATATTTTTAAAGCATCGCCTGGCCAAGAAACAACGGCAGTGTCTGTGTTATTTCTATATGGATGATAATGAGTAGAAGCAGCAAATGTTCCCGCACCAGCAATTACAGAAGCATCAGCAAATTGTGATAACAATACTGTTGAAGATCGTCCATATCTGTCAGATACAACAATTCCAACTTGGTAATTTCTATTTTGTTTTAATGTGCTATTAGGATATTCAACAAGGCTAGTGGTGTCTTGAGTAGCATTGCCAGCATTTATTGCAAAATTAGATTTATTAAAAGCTCCTAATTTATAATCTAATTGAGATGTAAGTTGACCTTCTAAATTTTCAAATAGAGGAGTATGTTTATCTTGAAAGTTACCGTAGATAACTCTATTGCCAGAAACTTCTTGGGAAAAAGCTTTTACAGGAACTTTATCATATACTCTAATTAAATCAGCTTCGGGTAAAGTTTTATATGGCTTTAAACTTTGATAAATATAATTTATTATAGAGCCTGTATAAGTTGTTTGAAAAGCATTATTAACAATTAAGGTATCTACTACTTGTACGGCTTGAGAATCAGATTCTTTATATACAATATCTATTTCTGCTACTTTTAAGCTATTAGCCAGCGTAGCTCCTGTAATAGCTACTCCTTCTACATCAAAAGGTAATGGAATATTTAAAGTAATTTCATTTACTTTATTTTCCATAAAATCAACAATTGTACTTCTATATGCTGCTTTTTCGTTTTCTTCGTAAAAATATCCGTCTTGTTTAGGTATAAAACATTCTTGTGTAAAAGGAGCTAATGTTGAATACTCATTATCTTCAAACTTAAATCTATAGCTAAATCTTACAAATTTATCTTCTAAATAATCT
>CAXHFF010000099.1:0-2985 GCA_964016255.1 uncultured Acidimicrobiaceae bacterium | reverse complement strand
AGAGTGGCTGTACATTTATCTTTTTTGAGAGAAATTAATAACTTAGTATTAATTGGGGTACCTTTACTAAGAATTACTCCAAAAAAAAGGTTTGTTAACAAATTGACCTTATTTAAAAATCTTAATAAATTTGGTCTAGTTTCTTCTGCTACAGTCGAATCAATTAAAAATAAAACTGGATCATTTGACTACAGAAATTCGGAAGGAGTGATGAGAGAAACATTAGTAAAAGCAGTAAACGATGACCTAGAAGATAAGCTTCCAAATATTAAATCTAATGTGAAGTTAGTTTGGGGTGAAAATGATATGGATGTACCGGTTTCAATCGCAGAAAAATCTCAAAAGCTAATTTCTAACTCAGAATTAACTATTATTCCTAATCAGGGGCACAATATGTTAAGAAGTAATCCTATTTCAGTATTTGAGGTGTTAAAAAGTTTATGAATGCAACTTATGTAATTGTTTTACTTGCGCTCACGATTGGTTCTTTAATAAATTCAGCTAAGTGGTCTAGGCTTGCTCAAAGAGAACATTATATTGGAGGATCTGTAACCAAGTTTTATTTCAGGTGGGTTAAATCTAAAACTTCTAACTATATTTTGTTTATCCTTTTACTCATCAGTGGGTTTATTTCACTATGGCTTGCTTATTTCCCTGCTTTAGTATTAATTCTTTCAACTTTTACTCCAATTGGATTAACATTCTCCTCTAGAACTTCAGAAATTGTAAAGACTGAGAGATTATCACGTGTTAATAACTTCTATTATTTTGTCATTATATCTATTTCAGCTGTATCACTTGTTGTTGAATTAGGTTATCTACTTGCACTTTTAGCTAATATTTTTAGTTATTTTGTATATGATCAATGTCTAAAGATATTGGTTAATTATGAAAAATCTCTAACTCAGCATTATGTAGATACTGCATCAACAAAACTTAACGATATGCTTATCCCAATAGTTGGCATTACCGGATCATATTCAAAAACTACGACAAAAAATACTCTTCATCAGATTTTAAAAAATGATAATGAAATATTCTCAACTAAAGAGAGTTTTAATAACAGATTAGGGATTGCAAAAGCAATTAATGAAGATCTTAAACCCTCAGATGAAATAGCAATCATTGAAATGGGTACTTATGGTATTGGAGAAATACGAGAAATTTGCTCATGGGTAAGACCACACATCGCAGTGATTACTGGAGTCGCACCTGTTCATCTTGAAAGAATGAAAAATTTAGAAAATATTCTTGATGCTAAATCAGAAATTGTAGAGCTCACTGGTTCTGTTGTTATTAATGGTGATGATGAACTTTTATTAAATCAAGCACGTCTATGGACAAATCAAAAAATTGTTTACGATTGCTCAACTACCAGCAAGCAAGCTATAGTTTTCGTTGATTATAAAGATGGAGAACATCATATATATGTAAAAGGTAAATTATTATCTAAAGTAGTTGCCCCAGAATTATTACAACTTTCAATAGCTCTTTCTACTGGTGTTCTACTTGCTCTTGAATTAGATGTAGTTAAATATTATTCAGAAATTGTTTCATTAGAAAAAACATTACATCGTCAAACAGTTATTAAAAGTGACTTGGGTCACAAAATTATTGATAACTCTTTTAATTCAAACCCAATGGGGATTGAACATGCATTAAAACTTCTAGATAATGAAGGAGATGAAAAATCTTTAAAATATTTAGTTACACCTGGGATGATTGAATTAGGAAACGATCAATTTTCACTTAATTATGCTTTTGGTGCAGAATCAAGCAAAGTAATAGATTGTGGATTAGTTATAGGCCATACAAATAAAAATCCGCTGTTGTTGGCATTCCAAGAGAATGAGATACCTTCTTATTGGTTTCCCAATAGAGATGAGGCTGTAAAATATTTGAATACTATTATAAAACCAGATGATGTTGTACTATTTGAAAATGATTTACCTGACCACTACCCATAATAATGAATTATAAAATCGGCGTTATCTTGGGTGGCCCTTCTCCTGAGCACGATATATCTATTCTTACTGGTCTACAAAGCGCTAGAGTTCTTTCTGCTAAAAATGACGTTTCAGTAATTTATTGGACTAAAGATAATAAATGGTTTCTTCTTGAACCAAATTTGGAAAGCACTGATTTTGTTAATAATTCCAAGATTTTTAAGAAAGAGTTACAAATAACACTTGGAAAAACAAATTACTTTTCATATAAGAGAACAAAACTAGATATTGATATATTCGTTAATTCTTGCCATGGGGGACCTGGAGAAGATGGCACATTACAGGGATTTCTTGATGTAATGGATGTTAAATATACTGGTCCAAACCTAAGTACTGCACAAGTATGTATGGATAAATATGCTTTCTACTCTGCTATGAAAACAAATAACCTGCCTGTTTTAGATAAATTTAAAGTAGTAGATGGCGGCTCCTTAAACTTTGAAGGACCCTATGTTTTAAAGCCACAATTTGGTGGATCATCAATCGGTGTTGAAGTTGTAAGAGATTACGAAACGGCTTTAAAAATTGTTTCCTCCTCAGACCTTTATAGTCAAGGTGCTTTAATAGAAAAATATATTCAAAATGCAGATGATTTATTAATTGGTGTTAGAAACTATCCTAAATTTAATTACTCTGATATAGAGAAACCAATAAGAAACTCTAATCTATTTTCATACGAGGATAAATATCTAAATAATGGAGGTCTAGAAGGTTCCAAAAGGGAACTTCCAGCAGAAATATCAGAAAATATTAGATCTAAAATTTTAAACTACGTTCAAGAAATTAATAAAATTATACCTTCACGCGGTATTGTTCGATACGACTTTTTGAAAACTGGAGAAGAAGTATATATCAATGAAATTAACACCATACCTGGAAGCCACGCACTCTATCTCTGGAAAAATTTGAATATATCAAAATATGAACTATTAAATGATATTGTGCAAGAGGCAATTAATGATGTAAGTAATCATTGGAG
>CAXHFF010000098.1:0-3068 GCA_964016255.1 uncultured Acidimicrobiaceae bacterium | reverse complement strand
GTTGTCTCGTGGGCTCGGAGATGTGTATAAGAGACAGGTTGAAGGTATCCAGACTTATTTGTCAAACAATGGTTTTAATCCCGGGATAATAGATGGTGAGATGGGTTCTTACACAAAAGAAGCAATTAAAGCCTTCCAAAGAAAAGTTGGCCTTATCCCCGATGGAGTTGCAGGAAATAGAACAAAATCTGAGATGAAGAAATATACAGGTTGTTAATTTAAGAACTTTTTAATTTCACTGGAAATATTTTCCACAGTAAATTTATACTCTTCTTGTAAACTTTTAATTGGTGCCGATGTGCCAAATTCATCAATACTAAATGATCTCGTAATAGGACCTAAATAAGTTGCCCAGCCAACAGAGCGTCCTAATTCAATTGTAAAATTCAAATCGCTTACTTTAAGATCATTAAGAGTCTCTGAACTTATATTCTCCAACTTATTTAATATTGGAGTACTTACTATTCTTATAGAATTTTCTTTAAGGGCTTCCTTTATAGCAAATGCGAGTTCTAATTCTGATCCGGATGCAAATATTGTAATCTCCGTACCTTCCGAAACTATAGAGGCACCAGTTATAAAGTCTTGATAGCTATTTTCAAATTCGAGGTACTCAAGATTTTGTCTTGTTAGAACAATTGCTTTTGGATTGCCAGATTTTGTAAATGCATATCTATATGCATGCTCAACCTCAATACTATTCGAAGGTCTAATAACGTCTAAATTGGGTATAAGTCGTAATGCCATTAAATGTTCTATCGGCTGGTGAGTCGGACCATCTTCACCAAGATATATTGAATCATGTGTAAATATATATACAGAGTCAGTCTCCATAAGGGCAGCAAGTCTTATGCTTGGTCTCATGTAATCTGAAAAGACTAAAAAAGTAGATCCATACCCAATTAAATCACTGTGCAATGTAATACCATTAACAATTGCACCCATTGCATGTTCTCGAATTCCATATTCAATATTTCTTCCAGAATAATCTGCAGCAGAGAAAGTAGATTCTCCAATAATCTGCTTTGTAGACGCCGTGAGGTCTGCGGAGCCACCAATAATATTGTTTGTGATTTTTCCAATCTCACTTAAAATATTTGAGCCAGCAATGCGAGTAGCTTCAGATGAATTTTTAGATTGAAAATCTAACAAGACTTCATTAGAAGTGAGTAAATCCCAATTTTTTTTAAATTTTTCGTCATTATCATATTTTGCTTGAAAGGATTTCTCCCAGTCACTAAATTGTGAGTTATCTTTATCTCTTTTCTCAGCAAAGTAATCATAAACTTCTGCATCGTGTTGAAAAACATCTCCCTCCCATTGAAGACTTTCCTTAAATTTTTCCATCTCTTCAGATCCAAGTGGAGAACCATGGACCCCACTAGTATCTTGTTTATTTGGTGCAAACTTTCCAATAATTGATTTAGCCATGATAATTGAGGGTTTGTCCGTAACAAGCTTTGCACTCTCTAGAGCTTGATCAATTTCATCTTCATTATGAGCATCTATCTCAAGAACGTGCCATCCAATTGATTCGAATTTCTTCTTTTGATCAGTTATAGAAACTTTTGTTACTCTTCCATCGATTGAAATATTATTATTATCAAACACGTAGATTAATTTACCAAGTTGCCAAACTCCTGCCAACTCTGCAGCTTCAAATGAAATCCCTTCCATTAAATCTCCATCTGACACAATTCCATAAGTAAAATGATCAATCATATCTTCCCCTAAGAGTTCTGAAAGATACTTTTCTGCAAGTGCGAAACCTACTCCTGTTGAAAATCCCTGACCTAAAGGCCCAGTTGTCATATCTATCCCAAGAGATGAGTCAAGTTCTGGGTGTCCAGGTGTTTTTGAGTTGTGTTGGCGAAAGTTTCTTAAATCATCAGTAGTTAAATCAAATCCATTCAAGTGAAGTAAGGAATACAGCAACATTGAACCGTGGCCCGGACTTAGGATAAATCTATCCCTATTTATCCAAGAGGGATTATGAGTTGAGACTT
This sequence comes from uncultured Acidimicrobiaceae bacterium, assembly GCA_964016255.1. Classification (GTDB taxonomy): domain Bacteria; phylum Actinomycetota; class Acidimicrobiia; order Actinomarinales; family Actinomarinaceae; genus Actinomarina. Next base: position 1,062 of record CAXHFF010000098.1, on the reverse strand, counting down.
TTAAAAATTTTTTATAAAGGACAGTTCCTACATCTGCCATTCCTAAGGGCATTCCTGGATGACCAGAGGCAGCTTCCTCAACACCAGCAGCTGCAAGGATTCTTACAGAAGTTGTAACTTTGTTAAACATCTAAATAGTATAGAGTCGAGTTATACAGAGGCAAAAGAGTCTTTTGCATGATATGAAGACCTAACAAGTGGTCCAGACTCAATATGAGGAATTCCAAAAGATTCGCCAATAGATTTATATTTTACAAATTCTTCTTTATCTACATACCTGTGAATTGGCCTATGCTTTGCCGTTGGCCTAAGATATTGCCCTATTGTTACAATATCAACATTGATTTGAGACAAATCTTCCAACACAGCAATCACCTCTTCAAACTCTTCACCCATGCCAACGATTAGGCCGGTTTTAGTTTTTCCTAGAAATGCAGAATCTTTAGCATACTGCAATAAAGATAGTGATCGACCATATGATGCTGCTGTCCTTATTTCTCGTTGTAGCCTAGGAACTGTTTCTAAGTTATGATTTAAGACTTCTGGACTAGCTTCAATGATATTGTCTATTGCAGCCCTGTCTCCCTTAAAGTCTGGAATAAGTACCTCCACACTTGTTGACGAGTTCAACCTTTTGACCTCATATATTGTTTTTGCAAAAAAGGCTGAGCCACCATCTGGAAGATCGTCTCTATTCACAGAAGTTATTACAGCGTGTGTTAGCTCCATTGTCTTAACACTTTCTGCAACACGTAACGGCTCAAGATCATCAAGATCACAAGGTTTACCTGTGTTGACATCACAAAACCCACAAGCTCTTGTACAAGTATCTCCCATGATCATAAATGTTGCTGTGCCCATAGACCAACACTCATATATGTTTGGGCAGGATGCCTCTTCACAGACAGTATTAAGTTTTTTTTCTGAAATTAAGTTTTTTAAATCTCTGTAATCTTTTCCTAAATTAGCTTTAACTTTCATCCACTCAGGTCTTGGAGGCTCATCTGGCAATAAACCTTTTATCGTTATTGGTACAATATTATTATTTTTTTGAAAAACTCC
>CAXHFF010000097.1:0-3113 GCA_964016255.1 uncultured Acidimicrobiaceae bacterium | reverse complement strand
TTATTTAATTTTATTATATCATGGCTAAAAAAGCTACTCAAGCAGTAAAAGATATTGAGGTTGCGCCTCAAGTAGTTGAAGCAAAAGAAGTTGCAAAACCTGCGGCTAAAGCATCAACACCAAAAAAACCACAATGGGAAATTAAAGACAGAACATATTTATTAAACGGTCTTAAAACACCATTAACATATACTATAGCATCTCGTCATACAGGTCGTTATCCTTTATTATGGTTTGATAAAGAAAAAAATGAACAAAGAGAATTAAGATATGCAACTAATCAAAATTCACCTTTAGTTGATGAACAATCAGGTGAAGCAACGTTAGGACATATTGTTTTTAGAGACGGCTCATTAACCGTAACTAAAGAAAAACAAAATTTGCAAAGATTATTATCTCTTTATCATCCAATGAAAGGAGTGAAGTACAATGAATTTAATCCTGTAGAAGAAGCCGTAGACGACTTAGAAACTATTGAATATATAATTGAAGCATTAAATGTAGCAAGAGATATGGATATAGACCAGGCTGAGGCTATTTTAAGAGTTGAAGTTGGCTCTAAAGTATCTGACATGAGCTCTAAAGAAATTAAAAGAGATCTTTTAATATTTGCTAAAGAAAATGCTCAGCTATTCTTAGAATTAGCTAATGACGAAAATGTGCAATTAAGAAATGTAGCTATTAATGCTACTGAGTTAGGGCTTTTGGATTTATCGCAAGATCAAAGAACTTTTACATGGACTAAAACGGGAAGGAAAATAATGAATGTTCCTTTTGACGAAAACCCATATTCAGCTATGGCTGCATTCTTTAAAACAGATGAAGGCATTGAGGTTTACAAATCTATAGAGAAAAAACTTCTATAACGTGTAATATTTATAATATGTAGAGCCGTCTTTTGGCGGCTTTACTATTATATAACAAAAAACAAAAATGGCAATAAACGTAAATACTGTATATCAAACAGTGTTGTCTATTTTAAATAAAGAACAAAGGGGGTATATGACTCCTGATGAATTTAACAAAGTAGGGACACAAGTTCAACTTGAAATATTTGAAAAATATTTTGAAGATTTAAATCAACAAGCTAGAGTTCCTCAAAGCAATTTAAATTATGCCGATAGACTAGAAAATATAGATGAAAAAATAGCTATATTTAAAACGTTTGGAAATGCTTCTTATAACAACGTGTCTGTAACTCCAACAAATTATTTTACTTTACCCACAACTGATTCTTATGGAAGAACAGTAAATTTATACAGAATAGGAGAAGTAACATACAATAATGAAGTGCTTATACAAAGACTTCAAAGAAATGATTTTTATACTTCTGAAAAATCAAAATTAACAAAAGCAACTGAAACTTTTCCTACATATTTGTATGAGAATAATTTTTTATTTATAAAGCCAGATACTATACAAAATAATGTACAAGTAGAGTATGTTAAAAAGCCGTCTAATGTAATTTGGGGATTTTTGGTAGGTAGTTTGGGCCAATATAATTGGAATGAATCAGATTACAACGCTACTACAGATCCAAGTGGATCTATAAATTTTGAGCTGCATGAAAGTGAACAAACAGAAGTTATTTTAAGAATACTACAATATGCTGGAATTATTATAAGAGATCCTCAAATAGTGCAAGCTGCAGCACAACAAGTGCAAATGGATGAAATAAACGAAAAAAGTTAATAAGTTATGGCAAAACCTAATGGTGGTTTGATACAAGAAACCAATGCGCAATATTATGCTGGATCACAGACATTTTTAGCCAACGGAGCTACAAGTGCGTTTACAACTACTTTTAATACAAATTTAATTTTTAGCAGTTTTGATCCTAGCACCGTAAATTATGCAAATAATAATTTTAAACTTTACACTAGCCCTACAGGAATAGCTGGGTCATATACAGAATATATACAAACATATAGTGTAGTTGGCAATACAATAACTTTTGCGGCCACTCCCGCTGCTAATTTAGTTATAGTTGTACAATTAAAAACTTTAACTGGAGGCAATTATGGAAATGAAGATGCTTATGGTAATATAGTTGAAGAAAACTATGGTGAATATGCTTTTATAAAAGTTTCAGAATTAGTTACAAATTTTTTAGTAGGCTATGTAGGCAATGGAAAAATTATTCAAAATGTAAAACGCAATGATGTTATATTTCATGTTAAACGCGCATTACAAGAATTTAGCTACGATACTTTGCCTAGTATAAAATCACAAGAAGCTCAAATTCCTCATAATTTATCAATACCAATGCCACAAGATTATGTAAACTATGTAAAAATGTCATGGGTAGATCAATTAGGGGTTAAACATATTATATATCCTACAACATTAACTTCAAATCCAGACAGTTTATTACCTCAGGATTTTCAAGGTATCCCTCTTCAAGACAATTTTAGTGAAGACATAGATGCTACTTCTTTAACAGAAGAAAGATGGGCTAAAGCAAATGATCGTTTAATAAACGGTAACTTAAGTTTAAACGAAATAAAAGAAGGTATTTACCCTGGCACATGGTACGGATTTGGTTTTGAGGGATTTACCGGAAGAAGATACGGATTAGATCCTGAAACATCACAAAGTAACGGGTGGTTTACAATGAATCACAGAGAAGGTAAAATATCTTTTTCAAGTAACTTAAGAGACGCTTTAGTAATATTTGAATATATATCTGACGGGCTTGGATATAATCAAGACATGAAAGTTCCTAAAATGGCTGAAGCAGCTGTATACGCTTATGTAAACCATGCTGTGCTTTCAACAAAAGTTAATACTCCTGAATATATAGTCAATAGATATAAAAGAGAAAAAAGTGCATTGCTTAGAAATGCTAAAATTAGATTATCTAATATTAAATTAGATGAAATAGTTCAAGTAATGCGAAATAAATCTAAATGGATTAAAAGTTAAATAAATGGCAGAAGTTAAAAATGCTTTTATAAAGTCTAAAATGAATTTAGATCTTGATGCGCGATTAGTGCCTCAAGGTGAATATAGACAAGGCTTTAATATACAGGTTAGTAAATCAGAGGGTGATGATGTGGGAGCACTGTCTCTTATACACATCTGACGCTGCCGACGAGAACACACGTGGGGGG
>CAXHFF010000096.1:0-3229 GCA_964016255.1 uncultured Acidimicrobiaceae bacterium | reverse complement strand
TCTAAATTTAAATAAGATAAATCACCATTAATAGATAATTCATCTTTATATTTTTGTATTGGCTGCTCGCCTCTAGCATATAGTCTTAATCTATGATAATTTTGAAAGTTTTGTAAATATCTTTCGCCTCCAATATCTTGCCGAAACCACTCATTTTCTATAGCTTGAGCAACTTGTAGCCCATAGTCATAACTATTCTTTACTGAATCAGGTACTACCTGATCTGGAAATGAACTGTTATAATTAGTGTTAATCATTTATTTAAATTATTTTTGATGTAAAACCATCGTTATTATATCTTTTTATTCCTATACTCATTGGTGTAAAAACTTTTTTAGCTACTGGAGCATATTTATTTTTATTACAAGCCATTATAGCAAGTCCTGAGCTTATAGAGGCATCATGCTTTGTTCTATTGTTAAGATTAAATTTTGACCAATCATTCAAAGTTCTTGTAAAATATAAATCTCCGTGTGTTTCTCCATTAAAGCCAACATGGGAATCAATATAAGATTCTATTGCTGCGGCATGAGATTGCTTCATATCCTCACTTGAATTAGGCACTCCCCCTATTTCTCTTTCTGTAATTGATAATTTATTATAAACTTTATCAGGCCTGTTCATTGAATATCCTCTATAACCTCTTCTTTTTAAATAATATAATAATCTTGGTTTATTGTTTTCCGCAAGCAAAGGCATTCCGTAAAAAACTAATGCCATTAATACATCTTCAAAAAATATTTCAGCATTATCAGGTCTTGATATATATTCTAAAAAAAAATGATTAGGAGGTATGTCCTCCATTGTAAATTTTGTTAGACCATGTAAAGATCCTTTAGACCCTCTTCCATCAACTGTACCTGATATATCATAACTATCGCATCCAAATGCACCGCAATGTTCATTAGCCGGGTATCTTAAATTACCTTTTGCAATAGATCTATTTTGCATATTATGTGGAGGCACCCACGAAATAAAAAATCTACCATTATTATTTGGTTGAAATTCCACTAAAGAATCTTTTACCCCACCTTGCCATTGAAAATTACCCTGTGTTACAAGACCTGTGTATTTAATCTCTTCAACATAATCTATTTGTTCATATATCTTAGTTAGATTAAATAAAGATTGTTTAGTTTCATCTCGAAATGCGTGTTGTGTAGTTCTTGGAAATTGTCTATAAAATTCATTTAAAGCATCTTGATCTTTTTTTAAGCCATCAACTTCATTAATCCAATAGTCAATTACGCCTGTGTCTATTTCTGTCCCGTCAATACTCCTGACTGATTTTTCCGGTGTATCGAATACAGGTATTCCATGCACGTCAATGAATCCTTCGTAATTCCATTCCATAGGTATGAACAAAGAATATAGTCCTGAGCTAGTCTGTCCGTTGCGGTTTCTGCTAGTAACATCTGATCCTTCATATAACTTTTTAAAATTATTTCCTCCTTTGTCTAAAGAGTTAGATGTAGATCCCATCATACATTTGCCTACTACTCTACTACCTAACCTTAATGTGGTTTTTGTAACTCTCCAGTTATTAATTATATTGTCTGGCCTTTCCCACTTACCAGATTCATCATGAACTAAAAGCTTTAGCTTTTCTCCATCGTAAGAATTATCGCCTGTATTTTTCCAGTCGATTGTAGTATCAAGCCCATCAATTTCAGCTATTTGTTCGCCTATTTCTATCTTGCGCCGAGTAAGTTTGGAGGCGGGCACTCGGTAAGCAAGCTCTGTTTTGGGGCGATCCATGCCGTCTTGAACGGGCTTGAAGAAAAAGGGATAATTGATTGATATGGGAACAACTTTATCGGTAAACATTTTTTTGGCATCAGCCCCAGTTTTTGATAAAATACCAAATCGGGCGTCGCTTGACATTGTTGCCTGGTTAACAGTTTCGTTCGATGCCATGAAGCTAAACCCAGACCGTCTGTTTTTAAGGTAGCATATTCCGTAACATCTACTATCTGCCTTACAGGCTTCCCAAAAAATGTAGAATAATCTATTTGATTCCCTAAAGTCTGCGGCCCCAACGTCAATTTTAGTCCATTGCAAGTACATGTAATGAGAACCAGTAATATAAGTTTCAACACCATTGTTATAGAACGAAAAACCTTCTTCTCTATATTTAAATTCATTATCTATATAGTCGTACCATTGTTCTTTAAAATTGTCAGGATAATTATTCCAGTCAAATACACTTTTAATTTTTTGTAATTCTTTAGGATAATTAAACTTTTGCCAATATTGTTCTTGTTTTTTATTAGATCTTTTAAAACATTTATTAATTAATGGTAAACCTATTTTTAAACCTTGAATATCGTATATTTCTCCAAGCTCACCTGATTTGCTTATTATAACTAAATCATGCTCTTTATTATACCCGTACTCCCAGCTTTTTTGTTTATTTTTTTTCTTTAATATATTAGGCTTTATATAATCTGGTATTACTGAATATAGTGTTTGCTTATATATCATTTAGATCTTTTTTCAGCAAAGCCCCCGAATGTTTTTTGATTAGCAGATTTATCTTCTAATAATTTTTCTTCGGTTTCAATTCTTGTTAATATTTCAAATGCATCGAATATTGCTAATTTTTTTGTAGCTGCTGCATTTTTTAATCTATCGGCTGATATGTCATCTTCTGAATCTACAATAGCTTCTTTAGCAACTTTAATTAACTCTTCAACTGCTTTTTGCCCAGCTTGGATTATATTCAGTTTGGTTTTCTTTACATTCATATTTAATAACAATATCATTAGATTTCATACAATATAATCGCTCATTATCAATTATAAATTCCCATTCACTATTAGGGGTAAACCCTACGAGATCGCCAGGGGCTATTTCAAGCGCGTTTAATGAGCTATTGCCATATTTTAGTATACCAATATGCTTTTGTTCTTTTTCTAAGCTTGCAGGGTCATTATTTAAAAGAGGCTTAACAAAGCATCTATCCATAAATGAATGCCACTTATTATTTTTTTTGTAAAGATACACTTGATCTGGTTGACAAAAGTAAAAATTGTTTTTAAAATATTTACTACTATTTTTTTCTTTACCTTTTATATCATAATATCTTCTAAAAACGTTATGATGAATTATAATTTCATCGCCTTCTTTTATAACAGTATTATAAGCTTTTGGCGTAGATATAACTTTAGCACGTTTATTTATAAACTTAAATGATTCTATCTTACAATTTAATATTCACTCTCTGGCT
>CAXHFF010000095.1:0-3298 GCA_964016255.1 uncultured Acidimicrobiaceae bacterium | reverse complement strand
TATTTCTTTTTTTTCGAGATCAATTTGAAAGTTTGATGACCAATAAGATTGTTTGGACTATTTTTTCAACCATACATGCAAATATTTATACCTTATTTCTTTGGCATATAGCTGTTTTCTTCTTCATAAGTTATTTTTCGGTTCCTCTAGTTTGGTACCCTTTTATTGTATTCTTAACTATTTTTTTATTTGGCAATTATGAACGAAAAACGTTTAGATTATCACGTGCACTAATTAAAAGGGTAAATCCATTACAGCCATGGCCGACACCAATAAAAGCCCGATTATCTTATAGTAATTTTCTTCTCGCTTGGATATCTTCAATATTGATTCTTATTGGCATATTTCAAGTGACTCTTGGAGGTGTAGGTTTATCAGGATTCTTTTCTTTGAGACAGCTCTACATTTTTTCGGGAAATACATTTGAAGCTTTTATAAGAATTGTTCTAGGTTTATTACTACTGAATGTAACCGTTAGAAGGAGAGATCTCAAAAATCAGTTGTTAGTTTTAGGGGTCCTTTCTCAAATTATCACATTGGTTGTAAGGTTTCAACTATATGAAACAGTCACCCCCTTAGAGCTCTATATGAGCTTGTTTTTAGTAACATTTTTTTTAATTCTGATATTTAATAATCGTAACTATAAATCAGTAGCGTAAGTCATAATATATGAACATGAAAAAGGGCGAATCACGACAAGAGCTATTAAATAGAGCATTTATATATGTTCTATTTATTGGTATAGCAATAATTATTTTCTTGAGAGTAAAACCTCTAATTTTTGATTTATTTGTTGCAGTTGTTCTAGCTGCTTTAGCTGAACCAGTCGTCTATAGGCTCTCTAAAAAGTTTGGTCGCAATGTCTCAGCACTTATTTCTGTCGCAATATTATTGCTTGTAATATTTGGGATTATATTCTCACTCATCCCAGTTATGGTTCAAGAAATCTACTTCCTTTCAACCCAATTACCAACGTATTTAGATAATATATTAGATTATTTTAATAGTGAGGGTTTTGCTATATCTAGTCAGTCTCTAGATCTTGAAACGCAATTTAGTTCATTTATAAAATCATATGGAGAGACTGTCGGGGAGACTGTAGTTTTTGCAGGACAAGGAGTTTTAAGCGCCTTGGGTCATTTTGTTATTATTTTCTTTTTCTCATTTTACCTTATTAGCGAGGGAGAAGGTTGGAGGGAAAGTTTAAAACAAACAATTTCACCTACCTACTCAAATCTTATTGATCAAGTTTGGACTATTGGAGTGTCTAAAGCTGGTGGATTTATCGTTGCAAGAGTTATTCTTGGAATTTTAGCTAGTGTAGTTTTCACAATTTCATTTTTGATCATAGGTTTACCTTCTGCAGTAGCATTGGGTATTGCCGCTGGAGTCCTGTCACAATTGATTCCAGTAATAGGAACCTTTCTAGGTGGAATAGTCCCTGTTTTAGCTTCCATATCTCTCGGTGCTAATTCTGTGCTGTATACATTACTTGTTCTTTCTATTTACCAGTTAGTCGAAAATTACCTTATAAGTCCAAAAGTTACTCAATCAACAATGGAGATTCATCCAGCAGTAGCGGTATTCTCTACTATCTTCGGTGCCTATACTCTAGGTGCAGTTGGTGCAATTCTTGCTTTACCCGTAGCTGCTACCATTCAAGGTGTAGTTAGTACCATTATTGAGAATAAAAGAAAAGAATAAAATGTTCAATATCCCTACAAATGCACTTAAATCATTAGATCAACTTCTCCAACATTTTAAAGAAGAAACTGTCGATGAGGTTGAAAGCTCTATTAAGTCGCTCAAAAAAAATTTTAAAGCTGGAAACTATTTAGCCATTGCCACACTGTTTATAATTATTGGCATTACTTCAATACTAAGCCAAATGTTTACAGGTAATTATTTCTTACAAGCTATGACCTATTTTTCTATGGCATTATTATGTATAATTTCCTTTGGAATAATTATATGGAGAATATTAAAATGACAGACTACAAAGATTCTTATAATGAATTAAAAAAGAGTATTAATTCAGATAATTCAAAAATTATTTCATTTCTCTTCTTTGGCATTTTACTAGGGAGACTATTCGAAAAATATCGTAAATTAAAAAAATCTATTTTTAAGAAGCGATTTTGAACAAGTCCCTTCAGAAATTTGTAGCTGTTGCATTAGCAGCTGGGGTAGTATTTTCTACTATTGCTTATTTTTTACTGTTAATATAAATCTGTGGAATTTGATAACAGACTTATAGTCATTTCTTCAGGGTCAAAAAAATATCTTAGTGTAGTAACTCAAGGCCAGGAATTTATCACAAATGAAGGAAAGATTGAATTTGATCAAATACTTCAAATACCAACAGAAATTAAATCTTCTACAGGCACTGTCTTTACGGTTTACTCGCCATCATATAGTGAGTTTGTACTTTTAATGAAGAGGGGCCCTCAGATAATTTATCCAAAGGATGTTGGTTCTATAATCGTATCTGCAAATATTAATTCAGAAAGTAAAATTTTGGAAATAGGTACGGGCTCTGGAGCCTTAACACTTTTCCTTGTTTCGCTTCTTGGACCTAATGCTAAATTTTATTCAGTAGATGTAAATAAAAAAAACCAATATCGTGCAAAAAAAACAATTTCTCGCTATTTATCAAATTATTCTTCTGATTTTCAAAAGGAGGTTGATTTTATTAATAAAGATTTAATCGATTTTAGTATTGATACAATTCCCTTTAATTTTGACGCTATTATTACTGACGTTCCTGAACCATGGTTATTTTTCGAAAATAATCAGATTAAAACAGATATGCATTGGGTTTCTTATTTACCCTCAATATCCCAAGTTTCTAAGATTGCAGATTCATTAAAAGAAAACGATTTTAAAGATATTGTTATTAAAGAAGTTTTAGAAAGAGAGTGGAATATAAACGGCAAGATATTAAGGCCAAAGCATTCAATGGTTGGTCATACTGGATTTATTGTGAGTGGAAGGTATATTATATGATTTATGGCTCAATCATGATGCATTCGCCAGGACATTCTTCTGCTGACTCAACTACTGCATCTTCTTGACCTTTAGGTACAACTGCAAGACCCTCTGCACCACCAACATTTCCGTTCTCCTCAGAAAAGACTTTATCTCCCTCTTTTACATAAAAAAGGCCATCATCTAATCCCACGAATACATCTGGTGCTATTTCTTCACAGAGCCCATCGCCTGTGCATAAATCTTGATCAATCCATACTTTCATAAGAACATTTTACCTTATCATAGATACTGTCTCTTATACACATCT
>CAXHFF010000094.1:0-3358 GCA_964016255.1 uncultured Acidimicrobiaceae bacterium | reverse complement strand
GTCTCGTGGGCTCGGAGATGTTTATAAGAGACAGCTGTTAATGTTCAGATTGTTCCCAATGCAATTGAATCAACTCATAATTCTCATAAATTTACAGAAAGTTACGATATTCTTTTTATAGGTAGAAATGAAAAACGAAAGAATTATCAACTCTATGAGCAATTTTCTTTAGTACCTACGAGTAAGAAATATAAATTCAGAGCAATTACAAATCAAAATATAAATTCAGAAAACATATCTGTTTACGTAAATCCAAATAATGAAATAAAAGATAAATTACTTAAAAATTCTTCAATATATCTCGCAGTTAACACACATGGTGAAAGTTTTGGAATAACAATAATTGAAGCAATAAATTCTGGTTGTATTGCAATTTGTAGCGATATAGAACCTTTTAAAGAACTACTTGAAGAGAGTGGAATTTACTTTAATAATAATGATTTAAAATCTCTTACTTCAACTGTTGAAGATATAACTTCTAGAAATGCTATTGATGTTTACTTAAAGCAAAAAGAGCATATTAGAAAATATGAAATAGATAAAGTAATCCCTTCTTGGATTTCTCTCTACTCACAGATATAGTTAAAATTAAATTATGAAAATAGAATCAACATTTAAGGTTAAAAAGGGACTAGCTGAAATGCTCAAAGGCGGCGTTATCATGGATGTGGTAAATGCAGAGCAAGCAAAAATTGCCGAGAAGTCCGGTGCTGTAGCCGTTATGGCTCTTGAAAGAATTCCTGCAGACATAAGGGCCGAAGGTGGAGTATCTAGAATGTCATCTGTTGAAGTTATCCAAGAAGTTATGGATACAGTCTCTATTCCTGTCATGGCAAAAGCTAGAATTGGTCATTTTGTTGAAGCCCAAATGCTAGAAGAATTAGGTGTTGACTTTATAGATGAAAGTGAAGTGCTTACTCCAGCAGATGATGTTAATCACATAAGTAAACATGACATAAGAACTCCATTTGTTAATGGTGCAACAAATATAGGGGAGGCTTGTAGACGTATTGGAGAAGGCGCAGCAATGATAAGAACCAAGGGCGAAGCAGGTACCGGGAATGTTATAGAAGCTGTTCGTCACATGAGAAGTTTGACGAAAGGTATTAATAAAATAATTTCTTCAGATGAAAATGAATTAATGGCAATATCCAAAAATACTGGATCTCCATATGAAGTTATAAGACAAATCAAAGAATTAGGGAAACTACCAGTAGTAAATTTTGCAGCTGGCGGAATAGCTACTCCTGCTGATGCAGCTTTGATGATGCAATTAGGATGTGACGGTGTTTTTGTTGGATCAGGTATTTTTAAAAGCGGAGATCCATTAGAAAGAGCAGAAGCAATAGTTGTTGCGACAACAAACTTTAATAATCCTTCAACTTTGGTTGAAGTTTCTAAAAACCTTGGTGAAGCTATGGTAGGTATTAATATCGACGACCTAGATGAATCGGAGAAACTAGCTAAAAGAGGTTGGTAATTGAAAACAGGTATTTTAGCTTTACAAGGTAGTTTTCACGAACATGCTGAAACTTTAAAATTATTACATCGAGATTACATATTTGTAAAAAATGTTGACGATTTAGAAGACATAAACTCTCTAATATTACCGGGAGGGGAGTCAACGGCTATGCTTAAGATTCAAGAAAACACTGTTTTATTTAATAAACTAGAATCTTTAATTGAATCTGGGATTCCAACACTTGGAACATGTGCTGGACTGATATTGCTTTCTGGACAAAATATTCAAGGTAGAGACACCATTAATGTCTTAGATTGCATTGTGGAGCGAAATGGTTACGGCAGACAAAATAAATCATTTGAAGCACAAGTACAATTTGAAGACTTCACCGCTGAATATTGTTTTATAAGAGCTCCTAAAATTATTAGTTATAGTGACGACGCTAAGCCTATCGCTTATTTAGATAGTGATATAGTTGGTTTAAAACGTGGCAATGTGGTCGGATTAACATTTCATCCTGAATTAACAAATGATCTCAATTATTTAAATTGGTTAGATTCATTTTTGAAAAAGGGGTCTAATGTCGGGTCATTCTAAATGGTCAACTATAAAAAGAAAAAAAGGCGCGAATGATGCAAAAAGAGGTAAGTTATTTGCTAAATTAATACGTGCTATTGAGGTAGCAGCCAAGAAAGGCGGTACTGATCCTGCAAACAATGCTTCTTTATATCAAGCTATTTCTAAAGCAAAGTCTATGTCCGTACCAAATAATAATATAGACAATGCATTAAAAAGGTTAAGTGGTCAACAAGATAGTGATGATTTTGAAGAGGTGTTTTATGAAGGTTATGGTCCTCATGGAGTAGCGATACTTGTTGATTGCCTCACAGACAATAGGAACAGAACTTCGTCAGATGTAAAGTCAACTTTTTCAAAATATAATGGTTCGACCGGAGCACCTGGTAGTGTAAATTATCTATTTGAAAGAAAAGCAATTTTTCAATTTGATTCAACTAGTGATGAATTAATAAATTTAGCTATTGAGAATTCTTGTCTAGAATTTATAGAAAATAATTCTGGTATAACATTCGAATTTAATCCACAAGACTTTAAAAAAGTTAATGAAGTATTTCAAAGTAGTAAATATGAAAGCAATATTTCAGAAGTTGCATATGTGCCGGCAACACCAGTGATGATTGATTTAGATCAGTTTAAACAAGTTGCTTACCTCATTGAAGCACTCGAGGATCTTGATGATATACAAAATGTTTATACCAATTTCGATATAGATGAGAAACTCTTAGATAGTAAAATAAATTAAATAATATTGTTAAAATCATATGATGGTAAACAAAGCTAAGAAACAAGGCACTAACTATGAAACTAATATCGTAAATAGACTAAATAAAGTCAATAACTTTAAAGCCCAGCGTTTTGCCGAAGGCGGGTCTAATGACTTAGGAGATATTCAGTTATTTATAGGAGATGAAGAATTTTTTATTGAAGCTAAATCACGGCAAAATCTTAATCTCCACCAAACCCTTGATAAAGCTATAAATAAATCTGGTGAATTAAATACATTAGTGTTTTGGAAGAAACTAAAAAGAAAGACTAATAACGAACGTCGAACAAACGATGGGGTGCCAGAGGTAATCTCAATGTCATATGAATTATTTGTAAAATTATTAGAAAAGTAATTGATCAAAACTCCAACAACCGATCTTGAATACAATCTTAAAGATTCATCTATTGCTCAATTCAGATATAAAGAACCAGGTAATTCAAAGTTATTACTAGCTTCAACTAAACAGATATTAACCTTTGATAATTACATAAAAAATATAAAACAAAAGTCGGTCTTTATATTTAATAAATCCAGCGTTCAGAATGTAAGAA
>CAXHFF010000093.1:0-3390 GCA_964016255.1 uncultured Acidimicrobiaceae bacterium | reverse complement strand
CCACACGTGTGTTCTCGTCGGCAGCGTCAGATGTGTATAAGAGACAGTCTTTATCTGTAGGTACTTTTCTCCAATATAAAAGATTAATTTTATATCCTTCGAATTTTTTTTGAATAATTTCTTTTGACTCATTGACTTCCTTAGGGTCGAAAAAACATGATATTAATCCTATTCTTTCTTCCTTATTAAGAGTTATGCCTCTTTCTTTAAGTTCAGCGTTAATTAATTCATAAGGTATTTCCGTTAATACTCCTGCCCCATCACCAGTACCATCTGCAAACTTTGCTCCTCTATGGTCCAAGTTTGAGAGGCACTCTAATATTTTTAGTGTCATCCCATGTGTTGGAGGAAGCCCTCTAGAAGCTATAAAGCCGACTCCACATGAATCTTTCTCTTCGAAATTGAATCCCATAAGTTCCTTTATATTACTACAAAATTAACTACTTATAAATAGAAAATCAGCCGGGTCACATTAAGGGGGAAACCTTGATATGGTTGACTGATTTTCTAATACTTAGTATTTAGTTGTGTTATTTTTTAAGAATAAAATCTCCGTATGCTGTTGTTCCATGCTCTGAGACATCAAGACCAGCGACCTCTTCCTCTTTAGAAACTCTTAGGCCAAGGGTTGAGTCAATAAGTTTTAATACACCATAAGAGGTTAAATATGCCCACGAACCTATTGCAAGGACTCCAATCAACTGTGGAATAATTAATGAAGTTCCGCCATAAAAAAGTCCCTCACTGGTATCAAATATACTAACTGCAAGAACACCCCATGCTCCACATATCCCATGAACAGAGACTGCACCAACCGCATCGTCAAGACCTTTGCGCTCTACAAGATTTATAGATGCTACAACTAAAATTCCAGATATAGCTCCAATAATGACAGCACCTAAATTATTAACGTTTGCACAACCTGCTGTGATTCCAACTAATCCTGCTAGAGCTCCATTTAGGGTCATCCCTACGTTTGGCTTACCAGCTATCATAGATGTATACATTGCTGCTACAGAAGCTGCGGATGCTGATAACGTGGTTGTCACAGCAATTGCTGCTAAATCAACATCTACGGCTGCTAAAGCAGAGCCAACATTAAATCCATACCAGCCAAACCAAAGAATAAAAACACCAAGTGCTGCAGCAACCATAGAACTTCCTGGGATAGGAAGAGGATTGCCTTCATTATCGAATTTACCTATTCGGGGTCCAACAACTTGTATACCTGCAAGGGCAGCAAATCCACCAACCATGTGTACAACGCCTGAGCCTGCAAAATCTACAAAGCCTAAATCAGTTAGCCAGCCTTGGCCACTCCATACCCAGTGAGTTACTATTGGATAGATTAGCCCACAAATAAATGGTTGAAAGAGAAGATAAGAAGTAAATTTTGTCCTCTCAGCAACTGAACCAGACACAATAGTCGCTGCAGTAGCAGCAAAAACTACCTGAAAGAAGTAAGTACTGGAGTCACCCTCTAAGAAGAAATTTCCATACGCGATGAAACCGCCCAATGTAGAGCCTCCATAAGCAAATGCAAATCCAAATGCCCAATATGTCAGTGCTCCTACAGAAAAATCCATAAAGTTTTTCATAACTATGTTCACAGAGTTTTTAGATCTAGTGAAGCCAGTTTCTACAAGCATGAAGCCTGGCTGCATGAACATAACTAATATTCCAGCAATCAAAACCCACAGACTATCTATGTAAGTTACTAATTCCATTTTTTTCTCCTTGTTAAATTAAATATTTATAAATAATGTAGTCGACAATTTCTATTACCTAACGTTCCAGAAGTTAAATGATTATTGCAGAAATGTTTCTTATTTGTTACAGATTTGGTCACATTTTTCGTTGTAGAGAAACTCTAAATCCCAGATAAATTAAGAACATTCCAACGAGAAACCAAAAGTAGCTAGTCTTATTAGTAACATGTCAAAAAATATATTAGTTGCAGTGGCATGGCCCTATGCAAGTGGGTCTAGGCACTTAGGTCACATAGGCGGTGCATATTTGCCTGCAGACATTTTTGCAAGATATCACAGAGTCATTGGAAACAGTGTATTAATGGTTTCTGGCAGTGATGCGCATGGTACACCAATTACTGTTCGTGCAGACGAAGAAGGATTAGAACCAATTGATATCGTAAACAAATATCACAATGAATTTCTAGGTTATTGGGACAAACTTTCAATATCTTGGGATAACTACACAACAACTATGACAAATAATCATAAAGAGGTTGTCCATGATATTTTTCTTAAATTGCTTGAAAAAGGATTTATTGATAAACAAAAAACACTTCAAGCGTTTGATCCTATAGATAATAAGTTTTTACCTGACAGGTATGTAGAGGGAAAATGTCCTAAATGCGAATATACAGAAGCACGGGGGGATCAATGTGATAAGTGTAGTTCTACACTTGACCCAGAAGAATTAATAAATCCTGTGAGTAAATTATCTGGTAATCCTGCCGAGTTTAAAGAAACTGAACACTTTTTTTTAAAACTTAGTTTACTTGGTAAAGAACTCTCTCCTTGGTTGGAAACAAAAGATAAATGGAGACCACATGTAATAAATTGGGCTAAATCTTTTGTTGAAGAAGGGTTAAAAGATAGAGCTATTACACGAGACCTTGAGTGGGGAATAGATATTCCGGTGGATGATTTAGGTAATGAAAAGAAAATTTATGTATGGTTTGAAGCAGTTATAGGCTACCTCTCAGCGTCTATCGAATGGGCTAAAAATAGTGGAGATGAAGATGCCTGGAAACAATGGTGGCTTGAAGAAGATGCTGAAACTTATTACTTCATTGGAAAGGATAATGTTCCTTTTCATTCTGTAATATGGCCAGCAATATTAGCTGGATATGGAAACCTCAACTTGCCAACAAATGTACCAGCAAATCAATATATTTTAATAAAAGGACAAAAAGCATCAGCAAGTAGGGGTGTTGGTAAAAGTCTGGCAGATTATTTATCTGAGTGGCAACCTGACGCATTAAGGTACACATTAGCCTCAGTACTTCCAGAGCAGTCAGACTCTGAACTCACTGAAGAAGAAATGATTAGAAGAAATAATGAAGAGCTGGTAGCTACGTGGGGAAATTTAGTTCAAAGAGTATTCACCCAAATTAAAAATAATCAAGATGTAATAAGTAATCCATCTGAGATACAACAAGTAGATGAAAATTTGGTGAGCGAAGCAGAGAAGGCATTTACAGATATTGGTAGACATATAGAAGCTGTTGAACTAAAAACTGCGCTCCAAGAATCTATGAGATTTGTTTCGAAAGTTAATGTTTATTTAAATGAAACTGAACCATGGAAAACTGTTAAAGCTGTCTCTTATAAACATCTCCGAGCCCAAGAGACAACAACCGATCTC
>CAXHFF010000092.1:0-3448 GCA_964016255.1 uncultured Acidimicrobiaceae bacterium | reverse complement strand
AGAAAATCTTGATAAATTAATAGGCCTGTTAACCAATAATAATATTCAACCTTGTGGATTAGGCTCTAGAGACACATTAAGACTAGAAGCAAGCCTACCTTTATATGGCTTTGAACTCTCGGAAGACATTACACCTGTTGAAGCTGGATTAAAATGGACTCTAACAAATCCAAAGACCTATTTAGGAATTGAAAAAATAAATCATCAAATAAAAACAAGTAGACATAAAGTCTTAAAAAAATTTATTATTGAATCACGAAATATTGCACGAACAGGAACACAAGTTAAATCTAACGAAACAAGGGGAGTTGTTACATCTGGTAACTACTCACCAATCCTGAAAAAATCTATTGGTTTTGTACTTTTAGAATCTATGCCCGATACTGATTTATTAGAATTTGAAATACGTGGTAACTTAGTAGAAGGAAAAATAATTAAAAAAAGGTTTTTAAAGTAATGTTTGTACCTCACTCAAATTTAGATTTAAATGTCATATTTGATGAATTAAATATATCTTCTCTTTCTGAACTATTTGATCATATTCCTGATGAACTTCTAATAAAAGATGGACTGGATGTTGAGGAATCATTGTCTGAATTAGAAGCAACCAAATATTTTGAAGATATTGGTAAAAAAAATGTTTCAGACTTGGTCTGTTTTGCTGGAGGTGGTCATTACGACGTCTATTTACCACCTACTGTTAAATCTTTAACTATGAGACCTGAGTTTATGACATCATACACACCATACCAGGCTGAAATATCTCAAGGAATATTACAGGTACTATTTGAGTTTCAATCTTTAGTATGCGATTTAACAGAGATGGAATTATCAAATGCATCACTTTATGATGGAGCGACATCCGTTGCAGAAGCTATTTCTGTTGCCATTAATAAAACAAAAAGAGACAATATTGTTATTTCTGATGGTTTTAATCCAAATACAAAAGAAGTAGTGAACACTCTTATTGACAATTCAAAATTCAATTTACATTATGTGCCATTATCAGAATATATTTTCCCAGAGGATTATGAATTTGAGGAATCAGATGCAGCTTTTGTTGTTTCCTTTCCTCACTACGAAGGTTCAGCACAAGATTTAACGCAATTGGTTAAGAGAGCACAAGAAAAAGGAGTTATAACAATTTGTTATGTTGACCCATCAATGTTGGGAGTACTTAAAACTCCCGGGTCTATGGGTTTTGATATTGTTGTTGCTGAAGGACAGTCCATTGGTACACCGCTATCTTTTGGTGGCCCAACTGTTGGTTGGTTTGCTACAAAAAAAGATCTTGCTCGATTAGTTCCAGGGAGAATAATCGGGGAAACAATCGATAATAACCACAAAAAAACTTATGTGATGACTCTTAGGGCCCGTGAACAGGATATTAGAAGAGAAAAGGCATCATCAAATATTTGTACTAATCAAACGTTAAATGCCATAGGATCAGCAATTCATTTGTCTTGGATGGGGCCAGAGGGCATATACCAAGTTGGATATCAAGCTATACAAAAAGCAAGTTATATGAAGACTCAACTGAAAAATCAAGGATTCAACATAATGAACGACGATTCATCACTAAGAGAATTCCTTGTGGAAACAAAAAAACCTACAGATGAAATAATCACAGAGATGGGCAACAGAGGCTTCTTAGCTGGTATTAAATATTCTGATACACAAATTCTTGTTGCTTTAACTGAGAAAAGAACCAAAAACGAAATAGATACTTATGTAGAAAGTTTCAATGAGGTAAATAATGGTTAGTGGTGGTAATGCAAGCTCACTTCCTTTAGTAGGTGGATCTTCCGAACCTACAATTAGGGAATTATCTCGACCAGGCCGTCGAGCCTCAAAGTATCCTAAATTAGATGTACCTGAAGTTGACATAAATCATCCAGCTATAAAAAATGAAAAAGCACCACTTCCTGAGGTTTCAGAACACGATTTGGTAATGCATTATTCTCGATTAGCTCATAGAAACTTTGCAGTAGATTTAGGATTTTATCCTCTAGGTTCATGCACAATGAAATATAATCCTAGATTTGCGGACTATGTTGCATCATTAAATACATATGCAAATACACATCCATCAACTCCAGCAGAATTTACACAAGGAAGTTTAGAAATTATTAATATTTTGGAGCACTATTTAACAGAAATTACTGGTATGGACTTTGCAAGCTTTCAACCACCAGCTGGTGCCTCAGGCGAACTCACTGGATTATTAATCATTAAGAAGTATCTTGAGACAAAAAAATTAATAAATAAAAAAGATATAATCGTTCCAGATTCTGCTCACGGCACTAATCCAGCTTCAGCTCGTATGGCAGGTTTTAATGTAGTAGAAGTCTCAACCGATGATAGAGGTATGGTTAATATTGACGATTTACGTTCTTTAGTTAACGAGAATACTGCAGGCTTAATGCTAACAAATCCAAATACAGGTGGTCTTTTCGAAGAGGAAATTTTAACCATTTCACAAATTATTCACGATGTCGGTGGCTTGCTTTATTATGATGGCGCAAATCTAAATGCTATTGTCGGTGTTTGTAGACCTGGCGATATGGGTTTTGATATCGTTCATTCAAACTTACATAAAACCTTTGCAACTCCTCACGGTGGTGGTGGTCCTGGATCTGGACCAGTAGCAGTGAAAGATTATCTGAAAGAATATTTACCTGGGCCTATTGTTGAGAAATCTGAAGAATCATATAACTGGTATACACCAAAACACAGTATTGGTCGCATGCACGGTTATCACGGTAACTTTTTAGTTGCACTTCGAGCTCTTGTATATATGAAATTACTAGGTAAAGAAGGACTTGAAACCTTAGGCTCATATGCAGTATTAAACGCTAGATATCTAAGTTCAAAAGTATCTCAATATCTTCCACTTGCATATGATGAACCATGTATGCACGAATTTGTCGCAACAGTAAAAAATCTTAAGAAGTCACATAAGATTAAAGCATATGATGTAGGAAAAGCTCTTCTTGATAAAGGTTTCCATTCCCCAACAATATATTTTCCACTTATTGTTGATGAAGCATTAATGTTTGAACCAACAGAAACCCAAACAGTTGAAACTCTTGATGACTTAGCTGAAAGCATTAAATTAATTGTTGAAGAGTTAACAGCACCAGGTGTAAATTTAAGCGATTATCCAAAAAACTTACCAGTTGGCAGACCTAATGAATTAATTCCAGCTAAACATTTAACAGTTCATTGGGGAGATTTTGAACTTCTTGAATTAACTGAATAGACTGTCTTTATGACAGTTTCCACATTAGATGTTGATAGAAATATTTCAACACTTAGATTAAATTCTCAAGAATTTGCCAATGTAAGTAACACTGAGTTATCAGAAATGTTTATAACATCTATTGAGAATATCAAAACTATTGCATACTTTTGGGCAACTATTGGTGCTGATAATAAAGGCATTAAG
>CAXHFF010000091.1:0-3467 GCA_964016255.1 uncultured Acidimicrobiaceae bacterium | reverse complement strand
TATAAATAGTTATTCATTGGTTGATAATATTAAATTTTTTGGATCAGTAGATAGAAAGAGTGTAAAACCTTTTTACTCTGAAGTTAATTTAATGATCCTTCCTTCAGTCTCAGAAGGCCTTGCAAGGGTAATATTTGAATCGCAGGCTACAGCTTGTCCAGTCCTAGTAACAGATGCACCAGGTATGGGGGATATCGTAATAGAAGGCCAGACAGGTTACATTTTCGAAAGCAACAGCATTGAAAGTTTAGCTTCTAAGATAAAAGAAGTTGAAGAAAACTACGAAGAGGCCATACATATAGGGAGTAATGCAAAAGACTTTATCCTAAGTAACTATTCTGCAGAAAACTTTAAATTTAGTTTTAAAAAGATATTTGATACAGTTTAAGAAATCTTACTCTTAATTTAGTAAAAATTGTCTACTCTTATTGCTATTCTTGAATCATGGATATCGCACTTTATTTAATAAATATCATTCTTATGGCCACAGTAGTGTATTTTGTTACACGAAAAGAAGAAGTCACTGAAAAAGATGACGAATATTTAATTAAAGGGATAGTTAGTGAATTAATTGAAAATGAAGAATCTCAAATTTATAAGTTACTTGATAAATCAGATAAGACAGTAAAAGATTTTTTAGAAAAAACAGGTGAGATTAAAAGTTCAATATCTGGTGTTGACCAACAGACTAGGAATCTTATATCTGTACTAAATAATAACCAAAGTAGAGGGCAATGGGCTGAATTTCAAGTTGAAGACTTACTTGGAATCATGGAATATAAAGATGGAGTACATTACGAATCTCAAAAGATAATGAATAGCGGTACAAAGCCGGACTTCACATTCTACTTGCCAGATAGTAAGACAATTAATATGGATTCAAAATTTCCATTAAATCTCTATATGGAACTCTCTAAGTTAAATTTAGACTTAGAAGATGAAACTCTTGATGAGATATCACGTAAACAAATTACTGAAAGCATCAAAACAAAAAATAAAGAATTTATTGATAAAGCAATAAAAACAAAAATTGATGAAACTGCAAGTAGAGAAGGTTATATTTCACCAGAAGAAGATACAGTTGATTTTGTCTTAATGTATATTCCCCTAGAAAACTTATATCACTTCTTGCTTACTTCTGAAATTGGCGCAAGTAGAACACCTGTTATACAGTATGCTTTTTCAAAAAAAGTTATTTTAGTTAGTCCTCAAACCCTTATGGCTTACTTGGAGACTATTCGACACTCTATGAAATTATTTAGTCTTCAAACTGATACAAAAAATATTCTTCTTGCTCATGAGAGGGTAAAAAGTGAAATAAGTAAGTTCATAGATTCTTTTGATGATGTAACAAAACGTCTAGATCAGACAGTCGAGTCATTCGAAAAACTAAAAACTACAAGAACAAATAAACTTGAAAAATCTTTTGAAGAGTTAAATCAAGTAAATAAAAATACTGAAGCTTAAAAATAACTCTTAGTATTTGTCTATTAAATTGCTGACAACCATAATGCATTTATCATCGATATAGTTCTTATTCTTAGAATCTAAATACTCTGAAATTTCATCACTTTCTGCTCCAGGTTGATACCAGAAGTTGTCATATCCACTTTCAACTAAATCTTTAGTTATTTCAAACCCTATATGTGGTGGTACTACAAAATTAATAATTGATGGACAGTCTGATATTTCATTGACATTTTTAAAAACTTTTTTACCCTCAATTTCAGTCTCTTTATTATTTATGGGAATTACGACATGACCTTTATTGTCAAGGTCTACAAGTATTTTATAGCCGAACTTCTCTTTGTTGGTACTTGCTCCAATTAAGGCAATAGAATTATTTTTATCTTTTAGAAGGTCAATCAATTAAAAGTTTTCGGATTTAATACTGTAGAGATCGTCTTTACCAGCCTTTATTGATGAGGTGTATCCTGATGCTAAAGGTAACAATTGTTCCATGTAAAATTTTGAAAGAGTTATCTTGTCAGCGTAAAATTCATCCTCAGTCTCTTCTAACTTTTGTTTTGCCAGTATGGCAGCCTTTGCCATATAATATCCACCTATAACTTGGCCAAACATTTTCATATACGGTGTTGCTGCAGAGCTGGCGTCAACTAGTTCTCCCTCAAGCATTCTTCCACCAAGCCATAGTGTTACTTCAGATAAGTTATTAACTTCAACTTCTAGCAAAGTTGCCATATTTTGTAATTCTTCATCGCCGGCTTTCATTGTTTCAACTGTTTCATTTACTTCTGTTAGCAAGCGTTGCATCGCCTGACCACCATCCAGCGGTAGTTTTCTAAACATTAAATCAAGTGCTTGAATTCCATTTGTGCCTTCGTAAATAGGTGCAATTCTTGCATCTCTTAAGTATTGAGCAACTCCAGTTTCCTCTACGTATCCCATTCCACCGTAGATCTGTATTGCTATATTGCTTAATTCTACTCCTAAGTCTGAAACCCATGCTTTAGTTACTGGAGTAAGAAGTCCACACCTCTCTTCACCAAAAGCTTTTGTTTCTTCATCTTCGGCAAAATATTCTAGATCCATCATTAATTGATTGTCATACATTAGATATCTCATTGCATCGGTATAAGACTTCATGGTCATTAACATTCTTCTTACGTCTGCATGATCAATAATTGTTGACTTCTTTGCATCTTCCTTACTCATCCCAACAGGACGACCTTGAACTCTGTCTCGAGCATATTGTGCAGCTCCTTGAAATGCAGGTACAGCACAAGAAAGACCTTGTCCTCCTACCCAAACTCTTGCCTCATTCATCATGGTGAACATATATGACAAGCCCCTATTCTCTTCACCTACCAAGTATCCAACAGCACCCTCATTTCCACCGTATTCCATAACACAAGTAGGGCTTGCATGTATTCCTAACTTTTCTTCAATTGATAGACACTTAACTTCATTTTTTTCACCAAGGGAGCCATCATCGTTGACCATAATCTTTGGAACAATAAACATTGATATTCCCTTAGTACCTTCTGGAGAACCAGGAACTTTCGCAAGAACAAGATGTATTATATTTTCAGTCATATCGTGCTCTCCAAAAGTAATCCAAACTTTTGTACCGGTAATTCTGTAGGTGCCATCTTCTTTTTTCTCTGCCTTTGTCGTAATTGTTCCCAAGTCAGATCCTGCCTGTGGCTCACTAAGATTCATTGTTCCAGTCCAATCACCAGAAACTAATTTTGGAAGAAATTTATCTTTCTGTTCTTGGCTACCATGAAAATTGAGGGCAGAAATTGCTCCTGCACTTAATCCTGGAGCTAGACCAAAAGCTAGATTGGCAGAGCTTAAAATTTCTAGTGTTCCACCAGAGAGAACTATAGGCATGCCACCACCACCTATTTCAGACGGTAAAGAAATTGACGACCAACCTGCTTCAGCAAATTTTTTATATGCGTCTACAAACCCTTCTGGCATTGTGACAACGGAATCATTTA
>CAXHFF010000090.1:0-3525 GCA_964016255.1 uncultured Acidimicrobiaceae bacterium | reverse complement strand
GAAATAGAGTTATCACCTAGAAGATTGGAAAGAATTTCAGTAATCTTTTTTATCTCAGAATTTCTGTGCGGAGAGGCTTTTTCTATTAGTTTTTCAATTTCCTGGTTTTGTTTTTTAAAAAGTATTTGAAAAGAAGTATCTTCCAACGTATGTTTTATGTTTTGTAACCCTAATCTATGTGCCAGTGGTGCATAAACATACAATGTTTCATTTGCAATTTTTTCTTGTTTCCAGTCATGTAAGTGTTCAAGTGTTTCGATATTATGCAGTCGATCAGCAAGTTTAAGAATTAATACACGAATATCTTTAGACATGGCAACCACCATTTTTCGTATTGCATCTGCTTTTGCTTCTTCCTTAGTGTTGTATCTTATGCGATCTAATTTTGTTACACCTTCCACTATATTTGCAACATCAGATCCAAAAGAGGACTTGATATCATCATATGTAATATCAGTATCTTCTATTAGGTCGTGAAGTAATGCAGCAACAACTGTCTCTATATCCATACTTAAATCTGATAAATAAATAGCTACGCTTATTGGATGAATAATGTAAGGTTCACCAGACATTCTTTTTTGTGCAATGTGCCCATTTGCAGCCATTTCGTACGCAGATGTTATTTTGACAAGGTCACCACCAGCATATCTAGACTTTAATTCGTTAAACAGCTCATCTACAACTGAATTTTTTACCTTTTCAACCATATCTATATGGTAGTAAAGAAATTATTTATTAATTATCTTTGCTAAAAATGGCACCGTAACAAAAATAGAGCTATATGTACCAGATAAAATGCCTATAAATAATGGTAATGCAAAGTCAGATAGTGTTCCCGATAAACCAAGATAGTTACCTAAGAAAAGTATTGAAGCAATTGGTATAGCTGAAGTTATTGATGTATTTAAACTTCTCATAAGAACTTCATTGAATGTTTTATTAAGAGAATCTTCTGACAAGTATGAGAATTTTGAAGTTTTAATTGAATCATTAAGCTTATCAAAAAGTATCACAGTGTCATAGAGAGAGTACCCTAAGATTGTAAGCAACGCTATTACTGTAGAAGGAGTTATTTCTAACCCAAGCAGTACATAAATACTAAAAACCAGAAGAAGATCGTGAGTCAAAGCAATAAGAGCAATTAACGAATATTTAAATTCGTATCTATATGAGATTAATAGAACAACTAATGTTAGGAAGATAATTAATGCTTGAAGACCTTTAGAAGTTATTTCATCACCAAACGTAGGTCCAACTCTTTGAAAATCAATATTTTCATCTGGTAAATCAAATTTATTTGCTAGATAAAAGAGAAATTCAGTTTCTTTATCTTGAGTATTTTCTGTCGCACGAAATATTATAGAATCTGAATTCTCGAATGTCTGATATCTAGATACGTCTAAAATAGTGCTTTCCATAACCTCATCAATATCATTAGTTGTATAAGGAGCTTCTAGTTGATAAGTTGTTCCTCCAGTAAAGTCAACTGAAAGATTGACGTTAAGAACTCCTACTAAAGATAAAACACCAACACTTATGAATATTATCGATTCAACAACAAAAATACGATAAAATAATTTACCAACTTGAAGAAAATCTATATTAGTTGAACCTATGAAAAGTTTTTTAATCATTTACAAGATCCTTCATTTTTATAGGAAAATATCCCCTAGGGCTATTAGAAAAGGTACTTACAAGGGGAACTGTGTTTCTTGTATATAGTCTTGTAAAGAATAAGTCAAAAATTGTTGCTACCCCCAAAGCAAGGGCAAATCCTCTGATCGGCCCAATAGCTAGAATATAAAGAAGTACCGCTGCTGATAGTGAAACGAAATCTGCAGTTACAATTGTTTTCCAAGCATCCGTTGCTGCTTTATCTGCTGCAAATTGGAAAGATCTCCCAATTTTGATTTCATCTTTAAACTTTTCGAATGTTACTATATATGAATCTGCTGCTAAACCTATCGAAACTATTATTCCAGCTATACCTGAAAGAGTCAGAGTAAAACCCTGATATTCACCAAGTAAGCTTATTACTGAATAAAATAATAAACCAAAAGATGTTAGACCTAATATAGCTACTAGCCCTAATATTCTGTAGTAAAGTATCAGGTACATCGAAACAATAATTAATCCTATCAAGCCTGCTTGTAGGCCAAGGTTCAAGGTATTTTCACCTAAAGTTGCTGAAACTTTCTGAATGGATGATCTTTCAAAAGAAACCGGTAGTGCACCATATCGTAAAATTATTGCAAGATTATTAGCGGATTCACCCCCATCAGCATTTCCCATTGATATAGCAGCAGTACCACCAGTAATACCAACTGAAGGGTCTACATCAAAAGCAATTCCCGGTGCTGACACAATCTCTCCATCTAATACGATTGCTAGTTTTCGCTTGTCACCATTTTCATTGGCTAATTTTTTTGTTAACTCAGTAAATGAATTTGCTGATTCTTCTTTGAATTCAAGCGATACTATCCACTCATTTTCTGGAAATACAGCAATAGCATCAGATATATCATTTCCCGTTAATTCTGCAGGTCCTAATTGGTATATAACAGGATATCCAGTATTAATAGATAGAAGATAAGACTCAAAGTCAGGATTATCGACTAATGAAACTCCAATAACTTCATCAACTCCAGTAATGCCAGGCTTAATTACTGTAGCTACTTCTTCGGGATTATCAGGATTTGGTATAATCTGTAATGCTGGTGAGTAACCTGTTGACATTGAAGAATCCAAAACAGGTCTAAAGGTTAATAAACCAGTTGTACCCAATGCTTCAATTGCTCTTTCTTGATCAGTTACACCAGGTAATTGTACAAGTACTGAATTTTCGCCACTTATTGAGATTTCAGGTTCTTGTACGTCCCCAAATGCTTCAATTCTTGTTCTCATGATTTCTACTGCTTGCTCTATTAGTTCCTGATCTGTACCTTCGTCGGCTGTTAAAATTACAGATATCCCACCTTGAAGATCTAATCCCAACTTGGGTGATAGGTTTTGATAATAGACAAAGGAAAATAAAGATATTGAAATTATAGGTAAAAATAGTATTTTAAAATATTTTTTCATACCAAACCGTCAATCTTCTTTTTATTAATAAATAATTCTCCTTTTTTCAAAACAAGGGTAACGGTATTTTCATCCAAAGAAACGACTCTGCCATATATGCCAGAATCTGTAACTACGTTATTGCCAATTTTAAGTTCTTCAATCATTTTTGCATGTCTTTTGTTACGTCTCCTCTGTGGAACCCAGAGGATGGTATAAAAAACAGTGAGGACAATGATTAGTGGTAAAACATTTAAAAAGTCATTCATTTATATATCTTTTCTTAAATTTTTCAAAATCTGATTCTAATATACTTTGTCTCGCTTCATCAAGCATAATCTCGGTCTGAATTAAATTATGAATTGTTAAATAAAGCCAAGCAGTTGTTTGTTCATTTCTTAAAAGATGTCTTAAAAATCCTCTTGAATAATTTTTACAAGTAAAACATGGACATGACTCATATAT
>CAXHFF010000089.1:0-3546 GCA_964016255.1 uncultured Acidimicrobiaceae bacterium | reverse complement strand
TCTGTTTTTGTATCTTGTGATCGGATATGTGTATAAGATACAGTGCTAATATTGAATTTAAAGATGGCAAACAAGTTTATAATTTTATAAAAGATTACCAAAAAAACATTAAAAAAGGCCAAATAAATGTAGATCCGGTTGTAACCAAAGGTGTAGTACAAGGGCAACAAGAGCTATCTAAAAGTTTAACTCCAGAGGTTACAATAGATGCCGAAAATAAAGTTGTAGAATTACAAAAATTAAAAGAAAAAACTACAGCTGCTGCTGAAAGCCTTGGCAAAGAATATGCTCCTAGCGCTAGAGAACAAAGGCTACAAGGAGAACTATTAAATATAATAGACCCTGTTATTTCAAAAGTTGCTGAAAATAGGACAAAAGCTTTATACGACAAAATAGCTGCAGAACAAAAAGAAAATGTAAGTAGAGAAGATTATAGAGAATCTTTAAAAAGTAATTTAGCTACCATGGCAGTAAATGAGTTTACACAAGGTAAACAAGATCTTGAGGCTTTTATTGTTAACCGAGGATATTTAAGAGCAAACTCTTTAGCTAAAGAATTAGGTATTGAATCAACAGAAGAATTTGGTGGGCCTGGTATAACTTTAGATATAACTGAAACTGCTCAATTAGCTACTGAAGCTGCACCAGAAACTGAGGTTGAAGTTACTGAAACCAAACCTACAGAAAGATTAATTGAAGTTAAAAACAAATTTCTTTCACCTAAAGGCAGAACAGACTTTGAAGAAAATGTAGCTAGCAGAATAGATGAGCTTACTCCGGATGAATTTACATTTAAAAAATTACCAAATTGGGGTAAAGAGAACTTAGCCAAAGAACTTAATATACCAATTAAAAAGTTTGAAGGATCTTCTAATTTTACTCAAGCGGAATTAGGCAGACTTCTTACTTGGATTGAAACGAATGTAAGCGATATTAGAAGAGCTTTACCAGGCGCTGCAGTATTAGAGGGTGCATCAGTACCTGAAAGCTTAATAGGCACAGCTACAGGAGTTCCTAATAATTTATTAAAGAACATTAACTTATACGAAAGATTAGCAAGAGGCACAAAAGAGGCAGGATTAATTGCTTATAGAAAATTAAAAGGTATTGATAATAGTTCAATACTTAAAGCAGTAAATATAGTGGACGGTAGGCAAATGGCTGGACCTAGGGATAAAGCCGCTCAAACGGCTAAAGGTATTTTTAACATGATGGCTAAAGTCATGACTAATCAAGAAATACGCAAACAGCTTCAAGCAAAGCCAAGGCCAGATATTACAACAAAAGAAACTGAATCCGCTAGAGCGGGTGGTGTTGAAAGTAGCGTACTATATAGTTTAAGTAAACCAGATCAAACGTTACTTTTAGATTTTGGAATTGAGGCTTATCCTATGGAAAAAAATACCGATGTAGACAAGTATATAAATGATATAAGAAAACTTGCTTCTATTTTTAACACAAATGATTATAAATTATTAAATTCTAGCGTATTACAATTCCCCGATAAAATTATTAAAGACACAAAAGTAGCCGAATATCTTAGAGCACAACTAGCTCAACTTAAAAAAGATCAAAAATTGGCTGCTCGTGTAACAGAGGGAAGAACAAAGCCAACTCAGGCTATTGGTAATAGTGTTGAAAAATTTATAAAAAGTATTACATCCGGAAAATTAGCGGCTTATAATGAAAGACATTCTAGGGTTTTTGATAAAATGTGGAAAGACATTAATCAAGCTATTAAAGAAAATCCTGATTTAGCTGTTCCGATAACTTATTTTTTATCTAATTCTATTAATGAGCCTACAAATCCGCATAGAATGGGAGCACCTATAATAGGATACGAGCCAGGTTCAAAAAAATTATATTATGAGCACGCTATGCAATCTACTAATGCATATAGAGCTTTGATGCGCGCAATTTTAACAGATCGTAACAATAAAGAAACTAGCCCCACCTTTGATAAAGAATTTAAAAGAGTTAAGAAAAATTACTTTATAATTGCTATAAGCCCTGAAAATAATACAAAATTAGATAAAGCGGGATATAAAAATACATTTGATGATTCATGGACTAATTGGTGGCAAAGGTATTTTAATCCTAAAGTAGCGGCAATTAACGAAGGTATAGATCCAAATAATATAATTTTTGTAAAAGAAAACGGCACTGGTAAAATTTCTTTTGGAGAAGAATTAGGTATTAATTCCGAAGGTAAAAAGGTTAAGGGCCAACAAGCTTTAAGTAAATCTATCTCTAAAGCCGCTACAAAAAATAATAAAAAATTACCTAAATTTTTACAGTTAGAAGGAGCGCTTACTAATGCAGAAGTATTAACTCGCATGCAAGAGCTCGATGATCAAGCTAGTGAAGCTAGAAAACAATATAGTAAATCACAAAGATTAAACGAAGATTTTAATGATATTATTGAAGCTAAAACTGGCATTGCAACATATAAAAGATTTTCGCCAGCTAAAGCTGAAGTAAGAGGCGCAAGTAAAGGTAAATTTAATTTTTTTATTCCACCAAGCGCTGAAGACTTTACGGGGTTGTTATATAAAACATTAGCCAAAGGTAAATTAGGGGACAGGCAAATGCAATGGTATAAAGATAATTTATTAAATCCTTATGCTCGAGCAATGAATGATATATCTGCCGCCCGCGTAGCTATGTTCGAAGATTACAAAAAACTTAAAGAAGATATCGGCGTTGTACCTAAAGATTTAAAAAAGAAAAGCGTTGATGAATACACAAGAGAACAGGCTATAAGAGTTTATATATGGGATAAGCAGGGCAATAATATACCAGGTTTATTTAAAACAGATCAAAAAGAATTAGTTGATTATATAAATAACGACCCGGAGCTAAAACTATTTGCTGATAAATTAATATTAATGCAAAAGGGCGATACATATGCGGCTGCAAAAGAAGGTTGGCTAGCCGGCACTATAACTACTGATCTTTTAGAAAGTGTAAATACAGTTAAAAGAAAAAAGTATTTAGAGCAGTGGCAAACAAATGTAGATGAAATATTTTCTTCTGAAAATATGAATAAATTAGAGGCTGCGTTTGGTAAACCTTACAGAAAAGCTTTAGAAGGTATTTTAACTAGAATGAAAACCGGTAGAAATAAACCTTTCCAACAAGATTCTTTAGCGGGTAGATTTACTAATTGGCTTAACAATTCTGTTGGTGCTATTATGTTTTTTAATACAAGATCGGCTGTATTACAGCTTATATCAACAATTAACTTTGTTAACTTTACAGATAACAATCCATTAAAAGCGGGAGCAGCTTTTGCTAATCAACCTCAATATTGGAAAGACTTTTTATTCTTAGCTAACTCAGACTTTTTGAAAGAAAGACGCGGGGGCTTAAGATTTAATGTAAGTGAATCTGAAATAGCTGATATGGCTAAGCAGGGTGGTATGAGAGGAGTATTAAGTAAATTACTTCAAGCTGGTTTTTTACCAACTCAATTAGCGGATAGCGCAGCTATTGCTTTAGGGGGCGCTACATTTTATAGAAATAGAATTAAAACAGATATAAAAC
>CAXHFF010000088.1:0-3563 GCA_964016255.1 uncultured Acidimicrobiaceae bacterium | reverse complement strand
TTGGTGCCGTAGAAGCCGTTTTCAGTAGTTGGCTTAATAATAGAGCTATCACCTATCGAAAAATTAACAATATTCCAGATACATTGGGTACCGGGGCAACTGTCCAAACTATGGTGTTTGGTAATTTGAATGACAACTCTGGAACAGGAGTTGCTTTTACTAGAAACCCATCAAATGGAAATAGAGAACTTTACGGGGAATATTTAATGAATGCTCAAGGAGAAGATGTAGTTGCAGGGATTAGAACTCCTTTGCCATTAAATAAAAATGCCTCAGAGGATGGAAACTCCTTGGAAGTAAATCATCCAAATGCCTACAAAGAAATTATTGAGATTGGTAACAAACTAGAGGGTCACTTTAAAGAAGTACAAGATATTGAATTCACTATTGAGAATGAAGAAATATATTTATTACAAACAAGAAATGCTAAAAGAACAGCTCAGGCGAGTGTAAAAATAGCAATCGATATGGTAAATGAACAAGTTGTAACAAAAAGTGAGGCACTTTTAATGGTTGATGCCAATAATATTACAAATCTTTTACATCCACAGTTCATAGAGTCTCAGGACAAAAAATTCTTCAACAAAGCACTCAACGCATCACCTGGAGCTGCAGTAGGTGAGATTGTTTTTGATGCAGATAAAGCTGAAGAAGAAGCCCTCAAGGGAAGAGATGTTATTTTAGTTAGAGACGAAACTAGTCCAGAAGATATTCATGGGATGCATTCTTCAGTTGGAATTCTTACGACAAAAGGGGGTATGACTAGTCATGCTGCGGTCGTTGCACGAGGTATGGGCAAACCATGTGTCGTTGGGGCAGAAAATCTAGTAATAAATTTAGAAGAAAAGACAATATCTAATGGAGATATTGAATTAGAAGAAGGAGATCTAATTTCTCTGGATGGAACACTCGGCGAGGTATACATAGGAGAACTAAAGTCGGAGCCACCAAAGCCGTCATTAGAATTCAACACACTTATGGACTGGTCTGATGAATTTAGAAGAATGAAAGTAAGGGCTAATGCGGAGACAGCCATGGATACAACAAAAGCATTAGAGTTTGGAGCAGAAGGAATAGGTCTTTGTAGAACAGAACATATGTTCTTTGAAGGTGAAAGAATTACGCCAATGCGTGAAATGATAATGTCTGACAGCACACAAGGTAGAAAAAGAGCCTTAAAAAAATTAATTAAGTATCAAATCTCAGACTTTGAAACAATTTTTGAATTACTTAAAGAAAAACCGATTACGGTCCGACTTCTTGATCCCCCTATGCATGAGTTCCTTCCAAAAAGTGATATTGAAATGACAGATTTAGCCAATGTTATAGGTGTTACCCCTACTTACGTTAGAGAAATGCTCTTGAGGCTTTCAGAGAGTAATCCTATGTTAGGGCATCGTGGAGTCAGGCTTGGCTTGAGTTATCCAGAAATTTACGAGATGCAAGTAGAAGCAATTTTAAAAGCAGCTCATAATTTACATAAAAATGAAGGATTAACTATCACTCCTGAAATAATGATTCCACTTGTCATGAATGCTTCTGAGCTAAAGCAGATGAAGGAAATTCTAGTGCATAAAATTAAAAAATTAGAAAAGAAATTAAAATATGAATTCTCATACACCATTGGAACAATGATCGAACTTCCGAGTGCAGCTCTTAATTCAAGTTCAATTGCTGAACATGCCGATTTCTTTTCATATGGAACAAACGACTTGACTCAAACAACTTTAGGACTCTCAAGAGATGACGCATCAAAATTTTTAAATGAATATGTTGAAAGAAGCATCTTCAGTATTGATCCATTTGTTTCCATTGATGTTGAAACAGTAGGGAAACTAGTTGATATTTCCGCACAAGATGGAAAAAAACAGAATAGTGATTTAAAAATTGGAGTCTGCGGTGAGCATGCTGGTGAAGCAAGCTCAATTCACTTTCTTAATACTTTAGGCATAGACTATATTTCTTGTTCACCATTTAGAATTCCTACTGCTCGTTTAGCTGCTGCACAAGCTGAAATTCAAAATAATTAAATCCAAAAATTCATAACATACATTAATTTCCGATATAATTGCTTTTATGAATTACAAATTAATTAATAGATTAGATCCAATAGGGTATTTAGGATTAACACTTGTAGGCTTTATCATGCCCGAAGTTAGCTATAAAATATTTTTGTTTGATTTTTCGGCAGAACTAGCAGAAAACCAAGCAATGATTATAAGGTCTATAGGCATTCCAATTTATTTTGCAGCTATGGCCTTCTTTTTGCTTGGAGGAAATGCTGAAAATGGAAAACAGTTAAATTTAATTAGATATAGCGGTGGCCTTGGAATGATAACTTTTGCTGTTTTTACTGATTTCAATGGATATTTTCTTTTTGGATTACTTGAAATTAGTCTTGCAGTAATAACTGGAGCTTCTATTAAAAAAGAAGAAGAAGCTTCTAACAACTACTCGTCAGAAGATTAATAAAAACTATTATTTTGTGATACCTACTAACTATTTATGTAGTCAAATAGTTATAGGAAAAAAATGATTTTAAAAGACAAAAAAATTCTCATTACCGGAATACTTACAGATAAAAGCATAGCTTACGCAACTGCACAAGTAGCTATTGAGAATGGTGCCCAAGTTGTTGCAACAGGTTTTGGAAAAGGTTTACGTATCACAGAGAGAGCAGTAAAAAGATTGTCTGATGATATTCAGGTTTATGAAATGGATATTCAAAATGAAGAACAGGTTACTAATGCTGTAAAAAGTATTGAAGAGAATTTTGGGAATCTAGATGGCATACTTCATGCAATTGCTTTTTCTCCAACAGAGGCAATGGGTGGGAATTTCATGAATACAAGTATTGAAGATGCTACAACTTCTTTTGAAGTTTCAGCTTTTTCTTTAAAAACTCTATCTCAACATTTTGCACCAATACTTAATACGCCTGCATCAATAGTTGCTTTAGATTTTGATAACTCGCAAGCTTGGCCAGGTTACGATTGGCAGGGAGTTGCGAAATCAAGCCTTCAATCAATCGTAAGATATCTTGCTTTCTATATGGGCAAAGATGGAGTAAGAGTAAATGCTGTAGCAGCCGGTCCGCTTGCAACAACAGCAGCAAAAAATATTCCGGGATTTGGAGATATGGATGATGAATGGAACCAGAGAGCACCTCTGGGATGGGACTCAAAAGATGCAATACCAGTTGCCAAAGTAGTTAACTTTTTATTATCAGAATTTTCAGAAGCAGTGTCTGGTGAAATAATTCATGCTGACGGAGGAGCACACTCTGTTGGCGGAACTATGTTACCTTAGTAACCTGAGGAGCCAGCTACTGTAGGATCTCCTACATCTCCATCTTGAAATATATCCCTGATAGTACTTAGATCTGGTTTGCTGATAGCAGGTGCTATATATGTGTTATATAACTCATACCCTAATGGATTGTTTGCAAGAATCCCTGATGGTGTCCGCATACTGTCGTTCCATTCGGGAGAAAGAGTTCCATTTTCCCATAAACTTGTGTATTCAAACATGCTGAAGTTAAGTAAGTACAAGTATTCTTTTTG
>CAXHFF010000087.1:0-3577 GCA_964016255.1 uncultured Acidimicrobiaceae bacterium | reverse complement strand
TTAATGTCAACATCAACTGGTGCATATACCTTTGCTATGGCAAGCAATTACAATAGAGTGCCAAAGTCAGGGGTGGTTGCAGTAAATGAATCTGGTGTGGATGAGTTGGTTAATAGACAGAGTTTTCAAGATACCTTTATTAACGATATCTAATTAAGAACCAATAAGAGCCTCTATTAAATAATAAACGATAACAATAAACACTATGACCCTTGCTAGGTCGGCAATCGTTTCCTTAAAGGGCTTTCCATTTAACATATCAAAATCATAACTCAATTATTGTGTTCTTATGAGATTTAAGATAACTGTCCCTGCACTTCTAGCTGAATTTATTGGGACATATGCGTTAGTACTATTTGGATGTGGTTCCATCATACTTTCAGATTTAGAAAACTTCCCTTCAGTACTAATACCTCTAATTTTTGGATTAACAATAACAATCTTTGTTTACTTGCTAGGCAGATTTTCAGGTGCACATTTTAATCCTGCCGTAACAATTGGATTTGTTCTTAATAAGGAAATATCAATAAAAGATTCTATATTCTATATTACAACCCAAATCTTAGGAGCATGTTTAGCATCTCAGACTCATGAAATTGTATTTGGAAGAACTCATAACTTTGGTGTGACAACCCTTTCAGTTAATACCACGCAGGGATTTTTTATGGAAGCTCTGTGCACAGGTCTTTTGATGTTTGTTATTTTGCTAGTAACAAGAAAAGAAAATAATATATACGGTATCGCAATTGGTGGAACAGTCTTTATCTCTGCACTCTTAATTGGAGACTATACGGGAGGTTCTCTTAATCCTGCGAGAAGCCTAGGTCCTGCCTTAATAAGTGGAGATATAGAAGATATCTTATTTTATATATTTGCACCAATCACTGGGAGTATGATTTCTACAAGATTATATCTAAAAAAATTAAAGAGTATTTAATAACTCATTTAATCAGAGACACCAACATTCTTATTTAAGAAATCTCCAAACATTTTAAATGATTCTTTGGCTTCTGGAATCATGCTTTCCATTTGAAAAACATGCCATAATTCATCCCATTCTTTGTACTCATGGTCAACACCATCTCTTTCTAGTGCTTTCTTAAGTGACTGTGAATCAGAGAGAAGAAGTTCATCTTTTCCAACATGAATCATTATTGGGGGACAGTTAGAGAAGTCTCCCTTAATCGGACAAATATAAGGATTATTTTCGTCCATATCGGCATCATCAACATAGTAGGTTAGATATGAGTCAAGACCATACTTTAAAAAGACCTTTTTAAAAGTCGGACCAAGGACAGGATCTATTTCACATGTTTCAAGATTGTAAGTATCGCCAGTTGCTGCCGGATCAGCCCATGGTGACATGCAGATTACAGAGGAGGGCAAAGCTTCACCATCTTCTTTAAGCTTTAGAAGTGTTGCAAGAGCTAAATTACCTCCGGCTGAGTCTCCACCAAAAGCAATCTGACTAGGTGAGTATCCATAGTCTTCAATTAGTGATTTATAAGAATTGCAACCATCAATTAGTTGTGACGGGTATACATGCTCCGGAGCAAGTCTGTAATCAGGTACATAAATAGTAAAACCAGTTGACTCAGCTAGGTGAGACATCATAGGATAATACGATTGTGGGTTTCCAACAATATATGCCCCACCATGAAAATATAATAATATTTTTTCAGGATCAGAATTTGGAGCGGTTACTTTCCAAGCCTTAACATCCCCTAATTGTATTTCAGAGTATTCAACACCTGCAGCTTTTTTTGCGAGCCTCCCAACAATAAAATCAAAGTTTGCTCTTTGTAGGGATACCTTAAGTGATGAAAGTTTTGTAGGGTTTTGAGAAATTAATCTAATTAAAAAACCTAAGCGTCTAAATCTATCTTTTGCTTTTGTTGCTTCAGAGCTTATCAACCTAATTCCCCCTTAATTACAATATATATGTATCAAGTTGGTGAGTGCAAATCAGAATATGAATTAATTACCCAGAATATCTTTAGCCTACTATCAGCCCTCTTTTTCGAAAGAAATCGATGGTATCAAAGATTGTCTCTTCAAATGGTCGTGGACTATGTCCAAGCTCTTCCTTTGCTAAAGTACACGGGATAACTTTATTACCAGTCTGAGCTGTATGGATACTATCTAAGGTAATTACGCGAGGCTGTTTAGTAACCAACGATTTTATATACTCAAAAGGTATCCCTAGATAAGTAACAAAATCTGGCAATGTGCCGAAAACAACTTTTTTATCAATTTGTTTTTCTATTAAATCTGCAATATACAAATAAAAATTGTAATCTCCGCCAACCAAATAATTCTGCCCATTTCTTCCATTCTCAACTGCTGAGATAGCAGTATCACACAAGTCTCTAACATCGATAAAATTATATCCCCAACTAGGCATGAGCTTTCTTTTTCCGTTAGCCATATCAACTAAAGCTTGCATGGGTATTCCTGGTTTAAAATCATTAGGGCCGACTATTGAGGTTGGATGAATAATACTTGCATCGAGACCATTTTCTGAATACTCCAAAACAATTTTATGACCATCAGCTTTAGAGAGATCATAAGGCATAGCTTTTGGGTCATCGATAAGTTTCCTGTCTTCATATAGAGGTTCATCTATTGGAAACCTATAAAAAGCATCAACCGATGAAAAATGAATAAACTTTTTAACTCCTGCTTTTATTGAAGCTTCACAGACATTCTTAGTTCCATCTACATTTACACGTCTTATTAGGTCTGAGTATCGTCTGTCTAAGTTAATCATTGCAGCAGTATGGAAGACCACATCAACATCTTTAAAGACTTCGTGAAGAGATTCATAGTCAGTAATATCGCCTTTAACTAATTCAACATCAAAACCTTCAAAGGCCCTATGATCCCCATCAAAATCAATTGTTCTTATCTTGTAACCCTTTTCTGTCAGTTTTCTAACCAAATTAGAACCAACATGTCCCGAACCACCTGTAATAAGTGCAATACTCATTTCATTCCTTTTTTATAACTTCTCTTATTTTAGATTCAGTTACCATTGAGTGGCTATGGAAAGAAAAATATATTTACTTTGGTTTGGACAAACAATTTCCTGGACAGGCTCATCAATGTCTTTCTTTGCTATCGGGGTTTGGATATATGAAACAACAGGAAAAGCCAGTGCACTTTCTACAATTTTATTCATTGTTGCAATAGTTGGGGTCGTCACAGGGCCCTTTGGAGGGGTCCTTGCGGATAGATTTCAAAGAAAAAAACTCATAATTATTTTTGATTTAACGATTGCGGTACTCATGTGCATTATTGGATATCTTGCATTAAATAATATTTTGACATTAACTCTTTTAATTCCCTTTGCTCTTGCTTTTGGAATATTTGAAATAGCTCACTGGACAACATGGAGCGCTTTTTTAGGCGATGTTGTAAAAAAGAATGAAGTAACAAAAATCTCTGCTTTATTTGAAAGCGCAGAAGCAATTTCGGTCCTAATAGGGCCAATAGGCGGAGCTTTCATCTACTCATTCTTTGGCTTACCAGGAGTAATACTTGTTGATGTAATAACTTGTCTTTTTGGAATAGCAAC
>CAXHFF010000086.1:0-3629 GCA_964016255.1 uncultured Acidimicrobiaceae bacterium | reverse complement strand
TTGACTAATGCTCTTCCAGGTTCAATCATAACTCTGTAATCATCTTGCCAGTGTTCTGTAATCCCAGCATTAATTGCGTCAGCATAAACTTTTAATTCATGATCAGCTTCGTCACCAGCATATGGTGAGAAGAAGCCTCCCCCAGCATCAAAAACAACTTCTGCTTGAATAGCTGCACGATGCTTATAGAGAAACTCTGCACACTCGCTCATTGCCTTTTGATAACGCTCTGGGTCTTTAATCTGACTGCCAATATGCACGTGTATTCCTGAAAATAATAATGAAGGTGCATCATAAATCTGTTTTAATGCCTCTTCTGCAAACCCAATGGAAATTCCAAACTGTTGATCATACCCAGTAGTCAAAACCATAGGATGTGTTTCTGCACCAACATCTAAATTAATACGCATGATGACTGGTTGTTGTCTGCCCAGTTTTGAAGCAGCTGCTTCTAACATAGGAATTTCATAACGGTTATCAATAGATATATGACCTCCCTCATGTTTCATAAAGAAATCAATCTCTTCTCTGCTTTTATACGTACCGTTAAACAAAGTGTTTTCTAAACTTCCTGTAACAGCTTGAACTGTCGCCATCTCTCCACCAGAAACAACGTCTACTCCCCATCCTTTGTCATGGAGTTCTTTGACTAAGGCTTTACATATAAATGCTTTTGCTGCGTATCGAAATAATGTATGTGAGCCAAAAGCTTCTGAGAAGTGATCTATATTATCTTTTAGGTGCTCCCAGTCATACACATAAAGCGGTGTTCCATATTCTTTGGCAACATCAAGTAACGAGGTGTCTCCTATGTGGGCAACTCCATCTTTGAATGAGAGATTAGAGGGTAAGTAATTCATTTCTTAAGACGACGTTTTATCCAGGCAATATCTTTTTTCTGCGCTTCAAGTCCACCCGGCGTTTCTACAATAATGTCTGATTTGCAATTCTTAATAACATATTCAAGCTCCGATTTTGGAATGTTTCCTTTACCTAAGTTCTCATGTCTATCTCTACTACTTTCAAATCCATCTTTAGAGTCATTAAAGTGAACAAGGTCTATTTTTTTTGTAAGTTTTTTAAATCCTTTTACTGCCTCTTCTGTTGGAATTCCGCCTGCCCATGTATGGCAAGTATCGAGACAAAGTCCAACATTAAGGTGTCCAATGACTTCCCAGAGTCTTTCTATTGAATCCATATATCGAGCAACAGAATTTTTACCACCAGCAGTATTTTCCACTAAAACTCTCATGCCTGTGCTTTCCACAAATTCAATAGCCTTTCTCCAGTTGTCGTATCCCACTGCAATATCTCCACCCTCTCCAACAGAACCTCCATGGACAATAACTCCTTTTGCTCCAAAAGAAGCTGCCACTTTACAAGTATCTTTTAGAAGTTTTCTACTGGGGTGTCTTACTTTATTGTTTGGTGTGGCCACATTGATTAAATATGGGGCATGAACATATATTGGTCCCGAGAAGTCTTGTAATTCATCTATGTCCTCACGAGGTTTTGGACTCTTCCACATTTGAGGACTAGAAACAAAAATCTGAAATGTATCACCTTTTCGAAGTTTTATCTCTTCAACAGCATTTTTTGAGGGTATATGTGAACCTATGTTCATGGGTTTATTATAAAAGCATTAACTTAATAAGAAATTAATTATTTAGAAGGCAAGAAGCCTAGAAGCCTATTGGAGAACTTAAATTCTCCAACCCAGAAATGGACCCCATCCCAACCTATTCCAGAAGCAGTTCTAGTACCAACATTAGTTTTATCTGTGGTCCCTCCAAAACTCATTGTGTGAGATGCACCAGATAAAGCTGCCTCTACAGAAGTCCAGCCAATAATTGAATCATCATTTTTAGTTTGTATGAATAAACCTAGTTTGTTTAAACTCATTTCACTTGGACAGTCTTGACCAACAACACTTTGATATGAAGGAGATTCTAAACTGCTAAGAGCAAGTAGTTTAAAACTCGGTCCCTCCGGATAACATCCAATTGCAAGATAGTCATCATTCATATCTATTCGACCAAGATTAGCTAAACCGGAAAGAGTATATGCAGGTTCATCTGAGGTGCTTGGAACTCCTTCCCATACATAAATAGAGTCTGCACCCTTGTCTGCAACGGCAAAATAAGTACCGTTATAAGCAATCCCTCGTATGTCTTTAAATGTAATACTGCCAAGCGTTTGAGCATTAAGATCAAAACTGAAATTACCACTATCTAGTGTTGATTCAATGTTGGTCCAACCATAAACACTCCTTCCTCCACCTAAATAAACTTCATTTTCAACAACCACTAAATCCCAAGGTGGTTGATCAAATCTTCGCATCACTATGTCAGGTTGAGCAGAGGTACTTCCAGGTAACTGTTTCCAAATAGATAGAGACCTATCAAAATCAGAGCTAACAAAAAGCATTCTTTCATTTGAATCAATAATTGGATTTTGAATTATAAAGTCATCTAATAATGTATAGTCTGTCGGAGAATCAGCTTGTATTGACCAATCAGGTTTTTCTGTTGGAGAAATTGGGATTTCGTCGAATACAGAAATCCTGTTTCCATTATATTCTGCAATAAATAACTTTCCATCTACTATTGTTGCTCCACCATCATCACCTCCGGCCCACCTATGTCCTTCACCAGGCCCTGCTAATGTTAAGCCTGCTTTTAATTCATCTGTAGTGGTGTAAAGCTGATCATAAAAGTACATTGTCTCTCCACCTGCAGCAATACCATAAATATTTGTTCCATCAATAGCGCTTGCAATCCAGTTGTCTATACAAGCATCAGGATCTCTTGGAGATGTGGGCCAAGAAATAAATATATGTGTAGATCTTGTTCCACATTCACTACCACCATTTTCATCACCAAACATTATGTACTCACCATTTGAGGTTATAGATCTAGGTGTTCCTATCTTGCTTGAAGTTAAAACAGTGTTTGGGACATCATTTGGACCAGGAAAAGCATCCCATAATAACATTGTTCTAGCAACGGTTGCAGCAACAATTACTTTTGTACCATCAGACCATACCCCCCAAGGCCATGCATCTTGACCAGTAGTTACATAAGGCGGTAGGTATATTTCATAATTGGCTGCCTGACCGGAAGTTGTTGGAAAGACGGTCCAAACTAAGATTCGATTGTTATCAGAATCAGCTACTAATACTTTTCCATCGGGGGTAATAGAAACTTGGCCTGGAAAATGCATATTATTTAATCCAGAGCCAGAATTGTGAGTTGTAAAATTGGCCTGTCCTAGGACTAAATCCGGTGGCGTATTTGATGATGGAATAGTGTTCCAAATTAATACTCTATTGTTGAATCTATCAGTGACTGCTAGCTTTCCAAAGTTTGCAGAGATTGAGACAGGGTGGTTTAACTTTGTAGCACCTCCAGCATTATTGAACCCATAACCGGAAAGTAGTATGTCTCCTTTTTCGTTTAATCCAAAGCCAGTTTTTCCATTTGAGGTGGCAACAGAATAACTTGGAGAGTATTCATAAATACTTAAGTCGTACCAGGAACCTGTATTTTTTT
The DNA here is from genome assembly GCA_964016255.1 of uncultured Acidimicrobiaceae bacterium. GTDB lineage: Bacteria > Actinomycetota > Acidimicrobiia > Actinomarinales > Actinomarinaceae > Actinomarina. The sequence goes on along the minus strand of CAXHFF010000086.1, from coordinate 78 downwards.
CGTCATCACGATCTGGTTTAGAGTTTCCTTCTGGAGGTGGTTGTGGATTATTTCCTTCTGGAGGTGGTTGTGGATTAT
>CAXHFF010000085.1:0-3722 GCA_964016255.1 uncultured Acidimicrobiaceae bacterium | reverse complement strand
GATAAAAGTTTTAAAGTTCTTCTGTCATCTTCCCATCTTAACGGTTCTTCTATCCAAGCTGGATTAAATTTTTTATATTCTTTAACACCTTCAATTGCAGTTTTGAGATCCCAAGCTCTATTCACATCAATCATTAAAGCCTTATCTTGACCTATTTCATCTCTAATTATTTCTAATCTTTTTGCATCTTCTTTAATAGATAACCCACCAACTTTAACTTTAAAACTTTGATGACCAATTTCGATTAATTTTTTTAGCTCTTCTCTTAGTTCGGTTTCAGTTTTGCCCTCACGATAATAACCACAGGTCACATATACTGGAATTCTATTTCTGTATCCTCCAAATAATTTATAGAGAGGAATGTTTAATGATTTACCCATTAAGTCCCAGCAAGCAATATCTAGTGCTGCTGAAATTCTTATTAAAGATTCCTTGCTCCAACCTTTTTCACTACTAACTTTAGTATCTGTTAATTTAAATATATTTTCATAAATTTTTTCAGGACAAAATGGATCTTGTCCAATTATAAAACTTTCTAAGCCATTTGAAAAAGGTTTTATAATTGGTGATATATCGCTATAACTTGTTGCTAAGCCAAATCCTGAATTACCGTTTTTGTTTTTAATCTTTATTAATAATTCATTTGCTGTTGGAACGATAAAATGACTTACCCAGTGTGGCTTAACATCATCTGGATTATTTAATACATACACTTCTAAGCTATCTATTAAATTACTACTATTTGTCATACATTAAAAAATTGATTATATATTTTCTTTAGCTTATACAGCGTTATGGCAAATTCAAATACTTTTAGACCAGGCAAGCATTTTTTACAAATTCCAGGACCAACAAATGTTCCTGATAGAGTACTTAGAGCAATGGATTATCCAACCATTGATCATAGAGGGCCTGATTTTGCAGAAATAGGTTTAAGAGTTTTAGATAAAATTAAATTAATTTTTAAAACTTCAGAACCGGTAATAATTTTTCCAGCTTCAGGTACAGGTGCTTGGGAAGCAGCAATGGTTAATACTTTAAGTGCTGGAGATAAAATATTAATGTTTGAAACCGGGCACTTTTCTACTCTTTGGTATGATATTGCTGACAAATTTAAATTAGAAATAGATTTTATTAAGGGTGATTGGAGAACTGGTGTTGATCCAAATATTGTAGAACAAAAATTAAAAGAAGATACAGAAAAAAAAATTAAAGCAGTTTGTGCTGTACACAATGAAACTTCTACAGGTGTTACTAGTAGAATTGGTGAAATAAGAAAAGCAATGGATAGTGCAGATCACCCAGCTTTGTTGTTTGTAGACACTATATCTTCTTTAGGATCTATTGATTACAAGCATGAAGAATGGAAAGTAGATGTTACTGTTGGAGGCTCACAAAAAGGTTTATTGTTACCTCCGGGACTTTCATTTAATGCAATAAGCTCAAAAGCATTAGAGGCTTATAAAAATTCAGATTTACCAAAAGCATATTGGGATTGGAAGCCAATGATAGAAAATAATAAAAAAGGTTATTTTCCATACACACCAGCAACAAATTTGTTATACGGGTTAGATGAATCAATTAACATGTTGATGGAAGAAGGTTTGGAAAATGTTTTTAATAGACATAAAAAATTTGCTGAAGCTACACGGATAGCAGTGAATGCTTGGGGGCTAGAAATACTTTGTAAAAATCCAGAAGAATATTCTAGCTCATTAACTGCAGTTCTTGTTCCAGAAGGACATAATGCAGATTCTCTTAGAAAAATAATTTTGGATGATTATAATATGTCTTTAGGAACCGGATTAACAAAAGTTGCTGGTAAAGTATTTAGGATTGGTCATTTAGGTGATTTTAATGAATTAATGTTAGCAGGTACATTAGCTGGTGTTGAGATGGGTCTAATGAAATCAAAAATTCCCTATCAAAAAGGTGGAATACTTAAAGCACTAGAGTATCTTTCTTAATTTTAATCAAATAAACTCAATTAATACTATCACTTAAGAAATTCATTTTATCATTAAGACTTTCTCAGCACTATTAACTTTCAAATATGCTGATTCTTGATTTGTTCATATTTTATTGGCATACTCAATCATTGACTAAATGGTGCTAGAAAGTATAAAGCACAAGTATTTTGGTGTTAAAAGTATTGGGTGGTTAGCTCAGTTGGTAGAGCATCTCGTTTACACCGAGGGGGTCAAAGGTTCGAGTCCTTTACTACCCACCAAAATAACAAAAGTGGGGGTGTAGCTCAGTTGGTTAGAGCGATCGCCTGTCACGCGATAGGTCGAGGGTTCGAGTCCCTTCACTCCCGCCACTTTTTTTAAAATTTGATACAACATGATAAAAAGTAATTTTTTCTTCAAGTTTCTTGATAATTGTTCTCACTAATGAGTAAAAATGTGACCTTTCTACTCTTCAACATGTTATAAAAGTTGCTATATAGACTCAAATGTTATCAGTATTTTTAAAAGATTATTTGTCAATTATCATATTTTTAGTTTTAGCACTTGGCTTAAGCTGTGCTTTTGTTGTTATAAATTTTATTCTTTCTCCAAAAAAACCAGACCCAGAAAAATTATCAGCATATGAGTGTGGATTTGAACCATTTGAAGACTCTAGAATGGAATTTGATGTAAGATTTTATTTAGTTGCTATCCTATTTATTATATTTGACTTAGAAATTGCGTTTTTATTTCCCTGGGCGATTTCACTTGGAAATATTGGTTTGTTAGGATTTTCTTCAATGATGATTTTTTTATTCATACTTACAATAGGTTTTATTTATGAATGGAAAAAAGGTGCTTTAGACTGGGAATAAAAAAAATTTAATCAAAGGGTAATGAATAATAAAATAGATCAAGTTCCAGAAGAATTTAAAAAATTGTCTGAGGATTTTAGTAAAAACGGGTTTATTACTACTTCACTGGATAATCTTATTAATTGGTCAAGAGCTGGTTCTTTACATTGGATGACCTTTGGTCTTGCATGTTGTGCTGTTGAAATGATGCAAACAGCAATGCCAAGATATGATTTGGAGAGATTTGGTGCAGCACCAAGAGGATCTCCAAGACAATCTGATGTAATGATTGTTGCTGGAACACTAACAAATAAAATGGCACCTGCACTTAGAAAAGTTTATGATCAAATGCCTGAGCCAAGGTATGTTATATCAATGGGAAGTTGTGCTAATGGAGGTGGATATTATCATTATTCTTATTCAGTTGTTAGAGGTTGTGATCGAGTTGTGCCTGTTGATATATATGTTCCTGGATGTCCTCCGTCTGCAGAAGCACTATTGTATGGAATACTCCAGCTTCAAAAGAAAATTAGAAATAAAGGTTCTTTCATTAGATAGATATGAATACTTTAGAGGACTTAGAAAAAAAAATTAATTCAGAGTTAACAACTAAGATTAACAATACAATGATTAAGCACAATCAATTATATATTGATATTGATAAAGATGATTTGATAGATGTAATTCTTTTTATCAAAACAAATAAAGACAATAAATTTAGACAGCTTATAGACATAACGGCTGTTGATTATCCTGAGAATACTCAGAGATTTAAAATGGTTTATTTATTTTTAAGTCATGAATTTAATCAAAGAATTATTCTTACTTATTCAATTAATGAAAATGAAGTTATTTCATCATTAACAAGTATATTTCCAGCTGCGCACTGGATGGAAAGAGAAGTTTTTGATATGTATGG
>CAXHFF010000084.1:0-3732 GCA_964016255.1 uncultured Acidimicrobiaceae bacterium | reverse complement strand
AACAATTATTGAAAGATAAAATTATTAGAGAATGTAATGTTTTAACCTTAAAAGGTACCGTTTTAATAAGCGACAAAGGTATTAATTTATCGGTTGCAGGAAAAAAAAGTAACATTAACAAATTTATTATATTTCTTAGAAATGATCACCGATTCGAAGATATAGATATTAAAAGTACATACAACAAATATCAGCCATTCAGGAAGATGCTTGTACGGATAAAAAAGGAAATTATATCTATGGGCATAGAAGATATTAATCCCTCCGATTTTACTGGTGAAAAGATTGATCCATTAGATTTAGTAGAAAAATTAGACAAAAATAAAGACGTTGTGCTCCTAGATACCAGAAACGAGTACGAAGTTAGATTAGGTACATTTGAGAATGCTATTGACTTAAACTTAGACAGTTTTAGAGATTTTCCTGAACAAATAAATAAACTAAAAAATACTCTAGAGGATAAAGAAATAGTCATGTTTTGTACTGGTGGCGTAAGGTGTGAAAAAGCCTCAACATTAATGATCAAAAATGGATTTAAGAATGTAAAGCAAATAGATGGAGGCGTAATCAATTATTTTATAAAAACTGGGGGTAAATACTGGAATGGAGATTGTTTTGTGTTTGATGATCGTGTCGCACTAAATAAAAATTTAGAAGAAACAGAATATAAATTATGTTTTAGATGTAGGGAGCCTCTAAATAAGGAAGAGATAATGTCTGATCTATACAAGATAGATGAATATTGTCCTTACTGCTTTGATAATGTAATGTCTAAAAAATCGAAGATCAAATCATAATTAATTTTATTAAATCTAACCTTTTAACAGAATATTAGCTAAATCGTTTTGGCTGTATCCATATGTAAATAAAAAATTATAAAGTATAGTTTCACCTTTTGAGGTGAGGTATCCACTTTTAGACCTGGCATTGCTTGGTACGTACAAATCTCTATCTATATCATTTAGTAAGTTGATAGTATTTTTATTTGCTGGCAAATTTAAGACTTCCTGTGAACTTTTATCAGGATTATCGAGAATATCTTTTCTTTTAAAAAATGATGGTTGGGTTATAAGCCATACTGCATAGGGTTCTGTCATAATATAATTAGAATATTGTATATATTCAGTAGCAAGAAGAACGCTCTTAATATGCATTGAGTATTCTTCATTAATATTATTGTCAATATAATTATCGATATTATTTTTATCCCACATGGGAACCGGAAGAATTCTAGTTAGATCATAATCAAATACCATAATGCTAGCTGTTCTAATATTTTCATATATGTCTTTAAGTGTTATGCCTAAATTTTTGTCACTCATATGCTCAGTTATTTTTAAATTTATAAACTTATTATTTTTCATCTCACAATCAATAGTTAGAACTAAATCTGTCTGAGTGGCATGTAATGTTCTTCCTTCAGTTGGTAGAAGAAATTCACTCATAGGAAATTCATATTTGAATACACCCATGGGCGAATAATGAGAACCTGACCAGGACTCATAGTCTTTTTTTACTAAGGCTTTATATTCACCTTGAGATTGTTTATATGTAATCTTCATTATTTAAATATTTTACAATTAAATTTAAATATGATAATTTACGAATACATCAAAAAATAAAAAGATTAATTTAGAATTTAAAATTAGTCATCGCCTGGAAAATTAGGATTTCCACCATATGGTTCGTCATATCTACTTTCATAGAGGTCTTCTACTGTCCTATATATCCTCTTTGATGTTACTAATACTGTAACTATTCCTTTTTTTATAAACCATTTGTATGGCGCTGAGAATACCCTATTTTCCCATTCTAAAAATTTTTTCCACATGTTCATATTTTACAAGTTCTACAATTTATATAGTTCAACGGTTGTTACTTTAAATATCAGAAAACATAAAAAAGCTATTACTCGAGTAACATACCTTCAAAATTTTCAATATTTTTAGTTTCACTAATTAGATTTTGTAACTCTTTGCTTAGTTTAGGTATGTCATGTTTAGATAACTTGAGTTCATTATTATCTTCTAATTCAATTCTTATATTTACATTTTCTTTTTCACTAATTTCCTTAAAATCATCTCTCTGATGAGCCCCTCTGCTTTCTTCTCTATTGAGTGCACTGAGTAATGTAGCTTCTGATGAAACAATTGATGCTTCAAGATCGAAAGCTAACATAAGGTCTTGATAGCCTTCAGAGTCGGGTCTAACATCTAAATTCTTAGATGCCTCTTTAAGATCATTAATTTTTGATAGTCCTATTTGAAGTTTTGATTCATTCTTAACTACCCCACCGTATTCCCACATTATATTTCTAAGATCTCTTTGTAGTGGTCTGGCTACTTCTGAACCATTTTTAATTGAGGAATCAATTTTGTCATGTGCATCATTAATAACAGTTTTAGATCTAATATGTTCGTTCATATCTTGGGATCTTCTTGAAGCATATTCTCCAGCTCTTTTACCGAATATTAGTATTTCAGCAAGTGAATTTCCACCTAAACGATTTGCACCATGTAAGCCTCCAGTTACTTCCCCAGCTGCAAAAAGTCCCTCTACACCAGTCCAGTGATCTTCAGGGTTTACAAGTAGTCCACCCATTGAGTAGTGGGCTGTTGGAGACACTTCCATAGGAGTTTTGGATATATCAATCATTAATGTGTCTAAAAACTGTCTATACATTCTTGGTATTTTTTCAATTATAAAATCTTTACCTTTATGACTTATATCTAAATACACACCACCATTAGGGGAACCTCTTCCTTCAACTATTTCTGTATAATTAGCCATTGCTACCCTATCTCTTGTTGAGAGTTCCATTCTTTGGCTGTCATAATTTTCCATAAATCTGATACCTTGATTGTTTAATAATTTACCACCTTCACCTCTGACAGCTTCTGTGACTAACGTGCCTGCCATTTCTTCAGGAATTACCATTCCAGTTGGATGAAATTGAACCATTTCCATATCAGTTAATTTACAGCCTGCTTTTAATCCTAAATAAAATCCATCTCCAGTATTTTCATTTCTTCTTGATGAGCTCTTTCTCCATAATCTAGTATGACCTCCTGTAGCAAGAATTACAGAATCAGCATAAAATACTGTTCTTTCACCACTTTGTATATCAAATGCCATGGCACCAAAACATACATTGTCATCTACGAGTAAATCTGAGACATATTGAGAATCCAAAATAGGAATATCAAGAGACTTTGCTTTATTGATTAGTGCAAAAAGAATAGATCTTCCTGTATAGTCACCTGAATAACATGTTCTTCTATATGTATGAGCTCCAAAAAATCTCTGATCCATATTTCCATTTTTTAATTTAGCAAAATTAGCGCCCCATTCATCTATTTCTGTAACCCTTTGAGGTGATTCTTTTGCCATTATTTCAACAACTTCTGGTTCTGACAAACCATACCCTTCAATGTATGTATCTGCAAAATGTTGTTCCCAGGAGTCTTGTTTATCAACATTTCCAAATGCTGCATTAATACCCCCTGCAGCTAGAACGGTATGAACATCTGTTTTTTGCCTTTTACCGAGTACAGTAACTTCCATACCTAACATCTTGGCTTCTATAGCAGCTCTTAAACCAGCTCCTCCGCTACCAATTACTAGTACATTTGATATTTGTGTGTTGTGTTTATTTATCATTTCTTGTTATTTTATTATTAAGATATTCTTAACATAAATTAGGAAACTGTCCTTTTAACTATTTTCTAACAG
>CAXHFF010000083.1:0-3813 GCA_964016255.1 uncultured Acidimicrobiaceae bacterium | reverse complement strand
TTTTTTTTCATCGTGTTTTGAGGAGGTCTTAATGTTTGATAGCAGTGCAATATCAGTTTCTTCAATATTTTCATCGTTATCATTCATTAACAACATTTCATCAAAAATTCGTATAATCTCTTTTGCATCATTGTCTTGGCCATCGATATGTATTGTATTGCCCTTTACGTTTATTTTGACGTTTGGAAAGACTGATTTTATATATTTAAGATTTTTATCATTTATGCCTAAAATATTTACTACTTCAACATTTGATGGAATTTGTTTTTCAAAACCCATCAAATAGCCTTCAATTGAGTTCCGCCAATAAGATGTAGATGAATATGAAAAACTGTCTGCATTGCATCTTTATTAGTATTCCAAAGTAAGCGATATCCTGACTTATCAATATTTAGATTTTCAGCAAGCTTCTGTGCAGTAAGTACCATTCGTCCGATTAACATTGCATCATCTTTAGAAACGTCATTTATAGTTCTTATCTTTTTTTTTGGAATTACCAGTACATGGATTGGAGCTACGGGATTGATATCATTAATAGCAAAAATTTCTTTATCTTCGTAGATAATTTCTGATTCAATTTCTCTATTAAGAATCATTTCAAATATTGACTTTTCTTCCATATTTAATCCTACATCATTAAGGATACAGCAACTATTGCTGCAGTATCTGATCTTAAAGTGAAATCAGATAATTTAGAAATGTATCTAAAATTTTCTAATTCCTCTTTACTCCATCCACCTTCTGGACCTATTGCAAAATTATTGTGCATAATATTACTTTTTAAACTTTCTCCAGTTGTATCAAAGGCATGTTGAAACTTATTAAAGTCAAGCTTATCTACTATTGTCACTTCTGGCATGAAGGATATGCCTGACTGTTCTATTGCCCCTACTATCCATAAATTTAACTTTTTGAAGTCTATATTAACTTTTTGTGAATTTTCAGTTGGCCCTATCGTTATACTTTTTATTCCAAGTTCAGTAAGTTTTTCAACTAAAAATCTCATTCTTGTTTTATCTTGGAGTTTGGATATGAATATATTTAATTCACTTGTTCTTTCACTGGCTTGAGTTTCCAAAATACTAATCTGTGAATTTAGCATTTTACCTAGAGAAATGACCCCTCTTCCGTTAGTAACTTTCACATAAGATTCATTTTTAATTCTGAGTACATGATTGAGGTGATGTAATTTTTCTTCCTCAATAGTGTATTCAGTCACTCCGGATTCATATTTTATGTCGAATATTGTAGGTATATGCATTATTGTTTTAGAAATTCTTTAAATGCTTCTTTTGGTACAGCAACCTTGCCGATATTCCGCATTTTCTTCTTACCTTCTTTTTGTTTTTCTAAGAGTTTACGCTTTCTTGTGATATCACCACCGTACAACTTGGCAGTGACATCTTTTCTGAGCGCTTTAATTGTTTCTCTGGCAATGATTCTAGATCCTATCGCTGCTTGGATTGGAATATCAAACTGCTGCCTTGGGATAAGTTCGGAAAGTTTTTTTACTCTATTTCTGCCAATAAACTCCGCATTTTCCTTTGCAAGTATTGAGCTAAATGAATCTATAGGCGTTCCGTTAACTAAGATATCTAGTTTGACTAAATTTCCTTTTTCGAATTCTAATATTTGATAGTCTAAAGAGGCAAAACCTTGTGATATTGATTTTAATGAATCATAAAAACCTGTAACTAGTTCTAATAAAGGCATTCTGTATTTAAGTTTTATCATAGATGTGCTTAGGTACTTAAGATCTAATTGGACACCTCTCTTTTCGTTCAATAAATTCATTATTGAACCAAGATACTCTTTTGGAAAAAGCAAATCTAATTCACAAATCCTTTCTTGTATGGATTTAATGTCTGTATATTCTTCAATTTTTGAGGGGTTCCTAATTATTATTTCCTCATCATTATTACGTACAATCTTAAATTCAACTGATGGTGGTGTAACAATAAGAGAGAGGTTAAATTCTCGTTCTAATCTTTCTATTACGATTTCTAAATGAAGTAAACCAAGAAAGCCACACCTGAATCCAAATCCAAAGGCAGATGATGTTTCTGGTTCATAATAAAAACTTGCATCATTAAGAACATATTTATCAAGGGAGTCCCTTAATTTTACATAATCATCCGAATCTGCCGGATAAATACTTGAAAATACGGTGGGTTGAGGTTCTTGATATCCAGAAACAACAATTGGGTTAACATCTTCTTGGCTTACAAGAGTATCTCCTACCCTAATTTGAGATAATTCTTTTGCACCTGTAACTATATAACCAACTTCTCCTGATGAGAGTGAATCTGACGGAGAAAGCTTCAAATCGAAATAACCAATTTCTGAAGCATCGAAATCAAATTTAGAATTAATTAGTTTAAGTTTTGAGTTAGTCTTAATCTCTCCACCAAAAACTCTGACTGACGCAATTACTCCACGATAGGGATCAAAGTAGGAATCAAAAATTAATGCATTAGTGTTTTCTGCTTTTGTTATAGGTGGGCTTATTAAGTCTGGAATCTGTTTTATCAATTCATTAACACCTAATCCACTTTTTGCGGATATTTTGAAAATTTCGTCTTCACGAGCACCAATAAGATTAAAAATCTGTTTTGATACGTTCTCTATGTCAACATCAATAGAGTCAACTTTATTAATTACAGGTATTATGTCAAGACCAGCCTCTATTGCCGCATATGAATGTGCAAATGTTTGAGCTTGGACCCCTTGAGTTCCGTCTACTAGTAGTAAGGCACCATCACATGCTATAAGAGCACGTGATACTTCATATGAAAAATCTACATGTCCAGGGGTATCTATCAGGTTTATTTGAATATCTCCAAGACTTAAACGAATAGGTTGAGATTTAATTGTAATACCCCGCTCTCTCTCTAAGTCCATACTGTCTAATATCTGATCAACATGTTCACCTGGACTTATTAAACCGGAAGTCTCGATGAGCCTATCAGCCAATGTAGATTTTCCATGATCAACATGAGCGATTATTGAAATATTTCTTATATTTTTATTATTTAACATCTTTATTAAGTTATTATCCTATATACAAAGAGGTTTTAGATGGCAAATATTAAATCACAAAAGAAAAGAATTAGGCAGGATGCAAAAAAGAATTTGCGAAACAAATCTGTAAAAACTGAGTTAAAATCGTCTCTCAAATCTTTATATGATGAAAATAATAAAATTATCCAAGAAAATAAAGCCATTGTTATGAAAGAATTAGATAAAGCATTCACAGATGGAATTATTTCAAAAAATTATAGAGATAGAAACAAGTCGAGAATATCAAAACTCTAGGAGTTTTTTAATACCCACTACAAATCTTTTATTATTTTCATGATTAAATTCTGACTCATTTATAAGCCTTTCAATCTTATTTAATTGATGAAATGACTGATTTAAATTATCTCTACTTATATTATTTAGTCTCCGATTAGCAAGCTCATATTTAAAATCAGTTTTTTCATCTAACAATAGAGCAACACTTTCTTCTTCATTATCAAATAATAAATTTATTCTTAGAAGCTCTTTGTTCAAATACGAAAGAAACTGTTGAAACATGTATTCATTTTGGCAAAATTCATTAATTATTTCATTTGAAAGGGATTCTTTATGATTAAAGATTATGTTACTTAAATCCCATGGAAAGAACTTATCTTTGCCCTTTTTTAAACTTTCAATAATCTCAATGTGACTTGAAACTTCTGAGAATTTACTTAAGCTACTCTTTTTAATTTGAAAAATATAATCTAAAGCTGTCTCTTATACACATCTGACGCTGCCGACGAGAACACA
>CAXHFF010000082.1:0-3839 GCA_964016255.1 uncultured Acidimicrobiaceae bacterium | reverse complement strand
TTTTAATATTTTGCAATAATTTATCTAATGTATTTTTCGCGAACTTTAATTATTTCTATAGCTTTAAATGGCGTAATTAAAAAATTCTAAATTTTTAAAAAGTTTTTTATAGGCTTTTTATAAAGGTCGGGCTCGAGTAAAAAGCTATCGTGTCCTTTGTCTGAATTTAAATATTTAGTTTCGACAACTGCGCCTTTTGTCAATAAGACCTCAGTTAATTCGGTTTGCTCTTCTGGATAGAAGCAAACATCAGAATCGACACTCAATACTAATACTTTTTTAGATGAAATATTTTTCAAATCATCTACAGGCAAAATAAAGTTTTGCCAGCCACGTATTATTGACAGGTAAGACTCACTGGTAAATCTTTCAATAAATTTTTCTCCTTGATGCATCATGTAAGATTCCTGAGAAGTTTTTATAAAACTATCTAACCTCTCTTTACTATATTTTGTTTCCTTTTTTGCCCTATCAGAAAGTAGTTCTAGTGAAATATATGTTTTGTGTGCAATCATTCTTGCTAAAGCGAGGTATTCCCTCTCTCGTACTCTTGACTCTCTCCCAAGATTTAATATGTATGCCTGCTCTAAATTATGAAGGAGTTGAAGAGTTGAGACTTTATAGCTACTAGAAATTGAAATGATTTTTTCTACAAAGTCGGGAAATCTTGAGGCAAACTCAAGTGCCATCAAACCACCAATTGAAGGTCCTATAACTGCAGATAAAGTTTCCACACCAAGATAATCAAGTAGTTGTTTTTGTGAGTTTTCTATATCTATAAATGTTATTTCTGGAAATTTTTTATTTTTACTATATTTTTGTGAATTTGGCCCGGTGGAGCCGTAACATCCACCTAAATAATTTGCACAAATGACAAAGTAAATATTTGTATCAATAATTTTATCAGGGCCAACAAACTCATCCCACCAACCAATTTCTAGTTCTTCATTCCAAGGAAGGTTTTTATCGCTAAAACGATCAAACTTACCTGCAAGCAAGTGGCTTCCCGTCAAAGCATGAAAAACTAGTATTGCATTATCACCTGTTTCAGATAGTTGCCCGTATGTTGTGTAAGCAATCTCTACATCCTCTAAAATATCTCCAGATTCTAAAGAGAATTCTTCTATTTGAAATTTGGCTATATTGTTATTTTGAGCTTTCAAGTGCCTGTGAAAGATCTTCAACAATATCTTCGATGTCTTCAATACCAATAGATAACCTAACAAGTTCTGGTGGAGAACCTGCTGCTATCAGTTGATCTTCATCTAGTTGAGAGTGTGTTGTACTGGCTGGATGAATTGCCAAAGATCGAGTATCTCCAACATTTGCAACATGCCTAAACATTTTGAGATTATCAATAAATTTTTGGCCTGCTTCTTTGCCGCCTTTTATCCCAAAAACTACCATGGTTCCGCCTGTACCATTCAAATATTTTTCTGACAGTTCATAGGATGGATCACTTTCTAATCCTGGAAATCTTACCCATTCAACAGATTTGTGACTAGACAAGAATTCTGCAGCTTTCTTAGCATTACTACAGTGTTTTTCCATTCTTAGACTCAGCGTTTCTAGCCCAGACATAACTTCAAAAGCCGTATCAGGTGACATATTTGCACCAAGATTCCTCAATGGTACAGTTCTTAGTCTTAGTGAGTATGCAACATTTCCTAAGTCTCCTAGGTCATGCCCCCAACGCATATTCCCATAACTTGTATCAGGCTTATCGTATAAAGGAAAGTTGCCATTCCCCCAGTCAAAACCACCTTTTTCTATTACTGCTCCTGCAATGACTCTTCCATGTCCAGACATCCATTTTGTTAATGAATAAACTACAATATCTGCTCCAAAGTCAAATGATTTCTGGATCGCAGAGGTTGTAAAAGTCGCGTCAACAATTAATGGAATGCCGTGCTTATGTGCGATTTCTGATAGAGCTGTTACATCTGCAACAACAAGTCCCGGATTCGTAACGGTCTCACAATAGACAGCCCTTGTTTTCTCATCAATGCTCTCTTCAACTGCTTTTAAGTCGGTTATGTCTACTTTTTTTGCATTGATGCCATATTCAGGGAGAATATTGTCAAACATTGTGTAAGTTCCACCATAGAGTTGACTGGCTGAAACAAAATTATCACCCTGGCTCATAATATTTATTAGCGAATACATAACTGCCGATGTTCCTGAAGCCAGAGCTACACTCATAGCTCCTCCTTCTAATGCTGTGAGTCTTGCTTCCAGTGCTCCAACTGTTGGATTTCCTAACCTAGAGTAAATATTTCCAAACTCTTTTAATCCAAATAAATTAGCAGCATGCTCAGTATTGTTGAACTGATAAGCTGTAGTTTTATATATTGGTACTGTGATCGAGCCTTCAGCATCTGCGTCCGAATCCCAACCTGCGTGTAGTAGTTTTGAGTCGTATTTCATAAGTTTCTCCTTTAATTTGGAGAAGGGTTTTGACTAGTTAGTTGCATTTCTGCCACATCTTCAAGCACCTTGAATAGTCATCCAGGTTGCTGAGGTCTTAACCTTCTCTATATGTATTTTCTAATTATACCAGACAGTGTCGTCATTTCTAAATATTTTCAATTTTTTCCCAATTTCGATCGTCGTGACCGAAGTGTGAGAAAAGTGTATCGGTTCTATAATCTACATTTAATAGACTTAACCGTTCAATAATTGCAGCTGGTCTCATGTCGAACTGTGTGACAAAGTCATCTAAAACATTCTCGTCTTTTTTATCAGTGTCAAAGGTTTCTACGGTCAACTCATATGGATCTGCCTTGCCAATAGCATAAGCGACCCTAACCTGACACCTGTCAGCTAAGTTGTGGGCTACAATATTTTTAGCAAGATGCCTTGCAGCATATGCAGCAGACCTATCAACTTTACTTGGATCTTTTCCTGAAAATGCTCCTCCACCGACAGGTACTGAAGGCCCATAGGCATCAACAACAATTTTTCGACCTGTAAGGCCGGTGTCTCCCGCAGGGCCTCCTTTTATAAAAGAGCCAGATGGATTTAAATCAAGAATAAAATCTTCAGTAATGTGTTCAGATACAATTTCGATAACTTGCTTTTCTAATTTTTCTAAATCAATATCTGGTTGGTGTTGTGTTGAAAAAACTACCTTTGTTTTCTCTCCGCCACTTGTAACTTGGACTTTTGAATCTAGATCTAGCATTGAATCTGCATTTTGAAGATCCCAAAGGCTTTTTTGAATATTTCTAGACTTGTCGAATGTAATTGGCATAAATGATTTAGTTTTATTTGTTGCATAGCCAACCATTATCCCTTGATCTCCAGCTCCTTGGTTCTTATCATCTTCAACTGCAGCCCGGATTTCTTCTGATTGCGGAGTTAATTCGTTATATATAGATAGTTTTTCTAAATCAAAATCTTCAAAACTTGTTTTAATAGTTTTGCTTAAAGCCAACTTAACTATTTCATTTATGTCCTCAGAAGAAATATTAGCAATTTCACTAATCTCTCCACCAACAAGAACCAAGCCTCCATTTTTTGTTCCCGTTAGGAAGGTCTCTACTGCTACTTTTGATGCACTGTTATTTTCTAAGGCTTGTGTGAGAACATAGTCTGAAATTAAATCAGCTATCTTATCAGGATGACCTGGTGAAACTGTTTCTGCAGTAATCATACTTTTCATTTTTATCTCCTTAACCTAAATTTGTTATGAAGAAAGATAGCATATTTTTTGTTTTAAAAAACCGCATCTTTAGCACCTTTGTTTGCTTTCTAGGTTGCTGAGGTTACCCTCTCTTCATGCTCAATCTGTCTCTTATACACATCTGACGCTGCCGACGAGAACACACGTGTTGGTG
>CAXHFF010000081.1:0-3878 GCA_964016255.1 uncultured Acidimicrobiaceae bacterium | reverse complement strand
TAGTGTATCCAATAGAAAAATTATTCTTTTTGAAGATAATTTTAATTTATTTAATAATATTTCATCAAATACAAATATAACAGGTAGCTCAGGGTTATTCTTTAATGCGGGATCGTCATCTCCCAATGATTCTCCAGTCAACCAGACAACTTCAGGCTCCTCTCCTGAATCAACAATGTTTGAAGGTCCAAATTTTTCAGAAATATCAAAATCTAATTTCTGACTAACTGGTAGGTATTTAGTTTCATCTGGCCATGTTTGTATTGGGCAGTTGTATTGCAAAGAGCATTCTTGGCATAATTTTGGAGCTCTATTCTTAACTTGAGATTGGGCAAAGCCATACAATTTACCCGTTTGTCCACCCATAACCCATTGCCAACCAAGCCTATTGGCAAATCTTGATCCATCGACTAAGTGCTTAAACATATAATCTTCATATAATCTCCAACCTCTTTCTGATCTGAAGCTGCGATGGGATGAAAGCCACATCCTTGTCTGGTTGACCATATAACCTGTATTAACTAATTCTTTTTCTATTGTCTGAATACAATTCATTTCATCTGAATTTACCTGTTTATTATTATTTTCCATTGAATAATTCAGCATTTTTTGCATTTTCTTTCCCATAATTGCATATAAATGTCGTGAAAATTCTTGCCAAAGTAGTTCATCTCTAAACTTTGTGCGATCTTCATAAGGAAAGTCATCTACAGCATTCCAAACTTCTCTAAGTCCAAGTAAGCCATGTCTTATGTAGGGGGAAAGATAAGACGAGCCTCTTTTACTTTCTGGGTACACATTGTTTCTTTTTTTTGAATAGCCTTTTATGTCTATATTTGTAAGATGTTCATCTGCTATAGACTGCCCACCCGTAAATATTGACTCTGTGTATTCATCACAAACTAGATGCTTAAAGTGTTTATCAATAATTGACTTATTAGATTCGTTAATATTTATTTCAGACATTAAATAATATTAATATCCACCTTGTCCAATTTTCACATTTGAAATAGTTTGAACTTCATCAATCTCGTGGATTTCAAAATTTATTCTTTGACCCTGCCTAAGAGTTCGGAAGATTGAACCTTTAAGGGAACCAGGTTGGATATACACTTCAGTTTTATCAGTATCTAAAACTACTATTCCGTTTCCAGAATTAGGATCATAAGACTTTACGACTCCCTGAGCCATTAAACCTTTTCACCTCTTAGTCTGATATCTCTAACAACTGACTCTATACCACGCTTATCAATAATTTTATTACCCCTAGTACTGACCTTAAGTTTTATCCATCTTTTTTCACTTGGTAGCCAATATTTCTTTGTGATGATATTGGGTTTAAACCAACGTGGATTCCTTTTATGAGAAAAGGAAACATTCTTTCCTGATCTAGGTTCTCTACCGGTTACTTGACATCTATTTGCCATATTTTTTCCTCTAAATTACAAGTCTAACTATAACTAATTTAATAATTTGTAGGTACTTTGAATTAAAAAGTTTTTAGCTATTGTTTGAATGTGGTTAAAAGAGGAATTAGTTATTTAAATAATGTCGACGTTTCCGAAATAAAAGGTTTCGGTGAGAAGCGTATTAAATCGTTAAATAAACATGGTATAAAAAGTATCGTCGACCTTGTAAGATTTTATCCTCGTAAACATATAGATCGATCAGATATATTGACTATAGAAAATGTAAGAAACTTGATTGAGACAAAAGAAATAACTGTACTTGTGAATGTTACAAAAGTATCCGTATTCACCACAAGAAGTAGGTTGAGAATAGCAACTTTATCACTCTCAGATGACACTGGTGAAGCTAAAGCAAAATGGTTTGGACCTCAATACATTGAAACTCGCTATAAGGAGGGTGACACTGTAGCAATTTCTGGAGTTCCAGAAGTAAAGAAAACTGGATCTGTTGAATTTAAAAATGCAACAATTGAGAAATATTTGGAATTTGATGAATTGAATGAGACAGGTGCATTAATTCCTATTTACAAAAAAATAGAGGGATTATCAAGTTCTCTTTTACGTAAGGGTATAAAATATGCGCTTAAACGATCACCTGAAATTGAGGACTATTTAAATGAAGAGCACTTGACAAAGTATGAACTGCTAGATCGCACTACAAGCCTAAATGATATTCACTTCCCAGTAGGATTAAATGAATACTTTAGGGCAAAAAAAAGACTGGCCTTTGATGAATTTTTATATTTACAAACTATCTTTAAGAGAAGAAAAAAAATTAATAAACAAATTATTGGCAGTGAAAAAATTGCTACAAATAGTGACTTACTAGAAGTATTTACCAATAATCTTGATTTCAAATTGACTCAGGCTCAGAAAAGGACAATAGATGAAATTTTAGATGATATGAACAAAAACTCTCCAATGAAAAGACTACTACAGGGTGATGTTGGATCTGGAAAGACGATCGTTGCCGCATGTGCTGTATACTCTGCAAGTAATGCTGGCTTTAAAACTGCACTTATGGCTCCTACTGAAGTGCTCGCTGAACAGCATTACAATTCACTTACTCCAATCTTAAAAAAATATAATATTAAAACTTATCTTTTAACCTCTTCAGTAAAAGATAGGAAAGAAATTATTAAACAAATGTCTTCCTCGGAACCAGTATTCTTTATTGGAACACACGCTTTAATTCAAGATAATGTTTTTTTTAATAATTTAGGACTAGCTATTATCGACGAACAGCAAAGGTTTGGAGTTGATCAAAGAAAAAGACTTATAGAATCAACAAATATAATACCGCATCAGATAGTTATGACTGCAACTCCTATTCCAAGAACTACAGCCTTGGCCGTATATGGTGATTTAGATATCTCTATAATTGATGAGTTGCCCCCTGGTAGAAAAGATGTCGAGAATATCTTATTATCAGGACATGAATCAGACAATGATTTAGTTGTTGAATATTGCAATCAACATCTTAATAATAACTCACAAATTTTTGTTGTTTGTCCCTATATAGACGAGAGCGAAAATAAAGATATTAAAGCTGCAGAAAAAGTATATAAACAATATGTGGAAATATTTCCTGAGAAAAATATAGAACTTCTTCATGGACGTATGAAATCCGAAGAAAAAGAACTAATCATGTCAAAAATGAACAATGGCCAAATAGATATTTTAATATCTACGGTCGTTATTGAAGTGGGTATTGATATTACAAATGCTACATTGATGATTATTGAGAGTGCAGAAAGATTTGGTTTAAACCAGCTACATCAACTAAGAGGGAGGGTTGGCAGGGGTGATAAAAAATCGCAGTGTGTTTTTCATATCAGTGAAAATCTAAATATAGAATCAGTCACTGATGTAGGTAAAAAAAGATTAAATGCAATTATATCGACAAATGACGGTTTCAAATTATCCGAATTAGATTTACAAATAAGAGGCGAAGGTAAAGTAACTGGCACGGACCAGTCAGGATTATCTGATTTAAAAATCGCTGACTTAAGGTACGATTATGACATTCTTAACTTATCAAAAAAATTTTTTAACGAAGAACTTACACCCGAACTTGAAGAAAAAATCCATCATGAAGCAACTTTATTATTTCCAAACTTTTTGAAAGTTGAGGACACAACTTGAGAATAATTTCAGGAACCCATAAAGGGCAGAAGATTATGACTATTAATGACTCTAAAACAAGACCAATGATGGAAGTTGCACGAGAAGGTATTTTTAGCTCACTGCAGTTCAAAATTGATGGCTCTATGATATTGGATTTATATGCTGGTTCAGGAAGTATGGGAATCGAAGCATTAAGTAGAGGAGCAAGATATACAACTTTTGTTGAATTGCTGTCTCTTATACACATCTGACGCTGCCGACGAGAACACACGTGTGTGTCTC
>CAXHFF010000080.1:0-4021 GCA_964016255.1 uncultured Acidimicrobiaceae bacterium | reverse complement strand
CAAGAATACGAGGAACTGTTGCAGCTTGTTGTGGTGGTAGGATCGATGCATATTTAATGAGACAATCCGACTTAGTCCTTATGCTACCGACCTTACCATTGCTATTTATTATTTCTGCTTTCGCCGAATTAAAGATTTGGCATCTTGCAGTTGTCTTAGGAGTACTTGGAGGTCTTGGTGGCTCTGTTATAACTATTAAGTCGCAAGCGCTTCAGGTAAAAGTTAAGCCATTTGTAGATTCTGCAAGAATAACTGGTGGTTCACAGAGAAAAATTATGTTCTCACATGTTTTACCAAACGTAGCACCACTAGCTTTGTTGTTCATGGTATTTAGTGTTACTGGAGCTATTGCTTCAGAATCAGTTCTCTCATTTCTAGGTTTATTAAATATCGATATGAGTTGGGGATTGATGATTTATTTATCACAAACCGATGGATTTATATTCTCCGGTTTGGAATATTGGTGGTTGATACTTCCTGCTGGTCTTTCTGTAACTTTCCTTGCAGGTGGATTCTACTTAGTTGGTCGAGGACTTGATGACGTATTCAATCCTCGTTTAAGGAAGAGGTAATAAAGTGAAGGATATTTTAGTTGTAGATAACCTCAATATGCATTATGAAACCCTTGAAGGAAATGTAATGGCAGTAAATAATGTTACTTTTACAGTTAAAGAAGGTGAGTCATTTGGTTTAGTCGGAGAGTCAGGTTGCGGTAAGTCATCTGTTGCTTCTACTTTATTACAGCTACAAGCAGACAATGCAGTTATTTCCTCAGGAAGCATACTTCTAGGCGATCAAGAACTTGTTGGTATGTCCGAATCCGATTTACGTAAGGTGCGTTGGAACGACATAAGTATTGTATTTCAAGGAGCTATGAATGCATGGAACCCTGTAATAAAAATAGGTGAACAAATTAGAGAAGCTATTAGAGAGCATCACCCTGAGAATACTAAAAAAGAGAATACAGAAAAAATATCTGAGTTATTTAAAATAGTAGGTCTTGATGATTCAATTATGGATAGGTTTCCACATGAATTATCAGGAGGAATGAAACAAAGGGCTGTCATTGCGCTTGCTTTATCATGTGATCCAAAAATTGTAATCGCAGATGAACCTACAACTGCACTTGATGTAGTTATTCAGGACCAAATTTTGAAAGAGATAAAAAAAGTTCAAGAATTATTAGGCTTAAGTTTAATTTATATTTCTCATGATATAGCTGTAATTGCAGAGATGACAGACAATATGGCTGTCATGTATGCGGGCTCAATTGTCGAAAAGGGACCTACTTCCTCAATCTTTTCTAACCCAAGGCATGCATATACAAAACTATTGTTAGAGTCAACACCTTCAGTAGTGGGAGAAAAAAAGAAATTAAGAGCTTTAGATGGAGAACCCCCAAGTCTTATTGATGGCTTAACTGGATGTGCATTTTCGCCTAGATGTCCAGATCCTTCAGAGGATTGCAACAATGGAAAATTAGATATGAAGTTAATAGAACTCGAAACTGGACACTGGGCCGATCAGTGTTGTGTAAATTGTGGGTAATAAATGGATAACGTAATAGAAGTAAACAATTTAGTTAAAAATTTTGATGTATCGGGTGGCTTTTTTTCACGTACTAAACAGATTGTAAAAGCCGTAGATGGTATCAGTTTTAGTATTCCAAAGGGTGAATCTTTGGGATTAGTTGGCCAAAGTGGATGTGGTAAAACAACAACAGCTAGGGCATTATGCTTACTTGATCCAAAAACTTCTGGAGATGTTAAGTTTTACAACTCTGAAGCAAATGAGATGCAAAACCTAGATGATCTCTCTGAAGAACAGGTAAAACAATTTCGCAGAAATACTCAGATGATATTTCAAGACCCCTATGAATCTTTAAATCCAAGATGGACAATTAAAGACATAATATTGGAACCATTAAATATTCATAATATAGGTTCATTAGAAAACAGAACTGAAGCAGTAGTCGAAATTTTGAAAACCGTAGGATTGACACCACCAGAAAACTATTTACCGAGGTACCCACATGAATTGTCTGGTGGGCAAAGGCAACGTGTATCCATAGCAAGATCTTTGATTATGAATCCAAAATTTGTAATATGCGATGAACCAACTTCTATGCTAGATGTCTCTATCAGAATCTCAATTATGGATTTGATGTTAGATTTAGCAAAAGATTTACAAGTATCATATTTGTATATAACTCATGATTTAGCGGTAGCAAGATATATGTGTAATAGGATTGCAGTCATGTTTAATGGTAAAATTGTAGAAATTGCTAAAACTGAAGATTTGTTGAGTAATCCCATACATCCATACACAAAAAGATTAATTTCTTCGATACCAGTGCCAGATCCTAAATATACAAGAGTAAAATACGATTTAGATTTTACAGAACTAGATGAAATCATTGCAAAAAATACAGATAACTTACCAATGGTAGATGTTGGTGATGAGCATTATATAGCAACACATGATGTTAAGGATTTACTTATTTGAAATTTAAAGATATTTTCCTACCTCCTAATTTGATAACTCTTTTTAGATTATTTGCTTCGGTTTATCTTTTTCGAAACTTTCAACCATTAGATATAAATACTTACTTACTAGTTCTAGTTATTGCCGTTATTGGCTTAAGCGACTCACTTGATGGTATTGTTGCTAGAAAATTTAACATGGTAAGTGAGCTTGGTATTATTCTTGATCCTTTCGTGGACAGAACAGTGTTCATCTTGTTAGTTATATGGCTCCAAGATATTTTTCCAAATATTTTCTTCACAGCCCTAATTGCTAGAGAAGTACTAGTTCTTCTGGGTGGTGTATATGTTTTGCTATCAAAGAAACCCATTGAAGTATCTAATAAAGGAAAACTAGCGACTGTATTAATGTTCATCACGATATGTTTCTATGTTTTAGAAACAACTTTAGTAACCGGTTTAATGAGTTTTATCGCTTATCCTGTTATGGTTTTTTATTACTTTGTTGCATTAGAATACCTTTATTACCTAGTATTTAATTATGAACAATGAAACAATACCGATAGAAGATTCTTTAATCCTTACTCAGAATTCAAAATATATTTTATCGCTGCTTAAAGAAGATATAACCTCAACATCATGGTTCTTGCCGAATGGTATTCACAAGATTGGCAGGCTTCCAGAAAAAGAGATTATATTAGATGATGTTACTGTTTCAAGACATCATGGTTTTATCACAGTTGAAGATGACGACATTTCTATTAACGATGAACAGTCAACTAATGGAATATTTGTAAATGGAGAATTATTATCAGAGTCTGTTCTTAAGAGTGGAGACAGGATACAGATTGGTAAATATTCTTTAATAGTAACAAAAACTGAATAATTATGAATATTTCTGCAAGTATTCAAGCTGCAAATCAACTTAACCTTTTAACTGATATTAAAAATAATTCTGATAAATTTGATCAACTACACATAGATATAACTGACGGACATTTCACTAATAACATTGGCCTGTCATTAGATATTGTTTCTTTATTGAAAAACCAAACAGATTATAAATTAGATGTTCACCTTATGCTTGAAAATAATTCTAAGTATGTTGAAAAAGTAATAGACTATGGGGCTGATATTGTGACAGTACACTGTGAGTCAACAGACATAGATGAATTTAAATCGATAACAAATAATTATGACAACATTGGAATTGGCATATTGCCATCTACAAATATGGAAGTACTTAAATCATATGCCGACTTTACATCTATTTTCCTTCTTCTAACGGTTAACCCTGGATTCTCTAATCAACATAAAGCAGTCAATTTAGTTGATAGAGTTAATGAATTTAATAAGGTGATCACAGAAAAAAGCACTACATTAATAATTGATGGTGGAGTGACTGCTGAAGACTTACAATCCCTTGAAGATAATGGTGTTGATATAGCGGTACAGGGTGGAGCTATATTTGGTAAATAATTTAGAGTACTTAGGCTGTCTCTTATACACATCTGACGCTGCCGACGAGAACACACGTG
>CAXHFF010000079.1:0-4033 GCA_964016255.1 uncultured Acidimicrobiaceae bacterium | reverse complement strand
CAGGGACACTCGGTAAAATATTCCCATCCCACCCTCAGGGATAGGTATTAGAGACTTTTTTATACACCCTAGAGGTCTCGGTTTAAGAGGTGTTACGACTTGTTAAGAAATGTTTTGGTTTCTTAACCTGCTGACTTATTTATAATACTACGGTTTTCCCCTCCTGTCAAGCCTCTTTTATTATTTTGATAATCCGTATTGAGTTTTCTATGATCAAACCTCAATAGGACCTGGATATCTAACACCATCTTTTACTGCAACAAGGTGAGTATTAACAACTGCAATATTATTATCCCACCAGTTTGTCTCTAGTCTTAAACATGAAAACTTGATGTTCGCATTACGAATAAATTGTGCGTGAGATTGTTTAGTATAATACCAAAAAGAATTTTCATTCCAAAATGAAACATGAGTTGGGTCCTGCCATGCACCTCTACCATCAGTAGAGGGAACTTCAATAAATGCCCATCCACCATGCGCTAAAACACGATGAATTTCACTCATCGTTTTAATTGGATCTTTAAGGTGTTCAATTACATGAGAAGCATTGATAACTCCAACACTATTGTCAGGTAAAGGAATACCTTCATTTAGATTACAAGTAATATGACCATCTTCTTGATCAATTGTTGTATAACCTTCTCTTGGAAATAATCCACCACCAATATCAATTTTCATCAAATTTTTTAGATCTGCATCCCTTTCCGCTAAAAGTTGTGCATACTGATTGTGAAGTTCTTTTGTTTTATTTTGAATTGCATCACATCTTTCCAACCAACTATTATCTCCAGTGACTCGATACACATAAAGAACTTCTGGAATGTGATAGTAATTAGTTTCAAGATAAGTACGAATTAATAATTCATGATCATCACAAATTGATAGATCTACATTATGACCACCAATTTTTTCATAAACTTCTTTTCTCCATGCACGAACATGATCAGGTGCATACCATATGTAAGAAACTGACTGACTTGATGGAGCAAAAGAATTCATTGCAATCAATTTCTTTCCATTCCAATCATGTTCGGTATAAGTCCATCCATGCACTGAATCATAAGGAATAAACTCTTCTTTCATATGATAAATTGCATTATCAGAATATACAAACCCACAGTCTGGATTTTCTTCAAATGCATTTTTTAATTTTTCTAAACAATTTGGAAGTAAAATATCATCATGATCGAGTTCAACCAGAATATCTCCAGTACCTAGAAAAAACGATTTATTTTTTACATAACCAATATTCGTATTATTATCATAAAATTCAAAAATTTTAACTCGTTCATCATTTAAAATTTCTTCAGATAGTTGATTTTTTTTAAATTCTCCATTGAGATAAACAATCCATTCCCAGTTAGAATATGTTTGTAATATAATACTTTTATAAAGTTCATCAAAATATGTTTGATAACGATGAGATGGTGTAATTAAACTAAATTTCATTTCAATCAAAGAAAAATAAATGGAATAATCTGCTGTTAGTTAGGTCAGTCCCAAAGTACTCATTTGCAGAATGAATACACTTTGCATCAAATAAAACAAGACGATTAAAAACATTACCTGCAGTATCAACAAGATCAAACTTAGTTCTATCATAAAAACCTGTTTCATCAAATACATTGACATCTCCAAAATTATTTTCATTCCTCAGTCCAGTTCTCTTATGTGCAAAAAGTGAAGTTCCACATGAAAATGGTGCGTCTGGTGTTAGATAAATCATACCAGCTAAAGTTTGTCCATCGCAATGATAAACAAGATCATCTTTTGCAGTACAATATTGGAATCTACCACACATTCCATGAGTCTCAGTCCAGTTAGTAATTTTTTTACCTATAATTTTTTCAAATGCTTCTTTTGTTCCTGGAACAATATATTGCATTTTTGATCGATTACCTTTGTAATACTTAAGGTTCTCTTCAAATTCCTGTTGAAGAACAAAATTTCTGACCGCATGAGGATCATCATAAAAGTCATCAACAATCCAAAGTCTTGGTTTTGTTATTATATTAACTGAGAATGAATTAATTGTTTTTTCTACATTGTTTACTTTTGATATAGCATAATTATGAAGTTCTTGTGGATATGTACTAACATCTTGATAGATATTACTATCGATTAAAAAATAGTACTCAGGAAAAGGAAGTTTTCTATTTGGATCAATCAAAATAGAAGTCATTTCCAACATTTTTTTGTATTGACCAAGTTCATCATAAGTCTGTGCCAGATAAACAATGTGTTCATTTCTTACTGAACAATACTTCTCAGATTTTTTAAACCACTCAATTGCTTTATCAATTTCTCCAAGAAACTTATATCCAAGACCAATAGAAAATGCGGAAAAATATGACATCTCATGAATATCGGATGCATTTATAAACTTTACGTATTCCTCAAAATAAAAAATAAATCTTCGTGCAAATTCTTTAGAATGTAATACACCTAGTGGATAAAAGTCTCCTTGAAAACAATCTAGATAAGATTTTGCAATGTACCAAAAGTGATAAGTATCCGTGAGCATTGTTTCTTCACGAATCATCTTTTCTTCAAGTTTCAAAGCGTCTGTAATATACTTAGTTCTTACAGTGTAACTTTCTCCATCATTAGTTCCGATCATTCTAAAACTACGAGGAAGATTAAATCTTTCAAAGTTTTCACCTTTATCTTCTAGGTAAATGATTTCATGAGCAGGATCATGTTGGAAGTGCCATGGTAGTTTTGCATTCCAAATCCAAGCACGATAGTAAATACATCCGGGTTGCATGGCAGCAACATGAAAACTTTCAATATCTGTATTATAAAAATAAGACCAATCAAAGTCATCATCAACTTCTAGATACTCATCACAATCCATTTTCATAATCCAATCACATCCATGATTAGTTTGAAGAGTTTTTTGTAATAGATGATCTCGATTCCAACCAAATCCTATCCATCCTTCTTCTACATTATAAATGAAACCTGGAACATTATTGTCAGCAAAAAATTCTTTTACAATTTCTGGAGTTCCATCAGTTGATCCATTATCTTGAAATACATAAAAATCAATATATTTCCAGGTAGATTCTAACATTCTAAGAATGCCTTTTGATTCATTCTTAAACATACCAATCATACAAATTTTTGGACGATCAGTATTTCCTATATTAATAGAATTCATAATTTATTTTTTCTTCAATAAATTTCAAAATTTTTGGATATTTTTATTATACTTGATATTCCATCAAAATACAACTGTGATACAAATTAAATTATTTTAATTTTAACTTTCCAAAGCTTCAATTCTAGCAGTAAGGGATTCAATTTTTTCAATTACTTCTTTTATTGCGGCAGTCAAAAGAGGAGTAAGAGCTGCGTAATCGACAGTTTGATATATTGGATCACCTACAGCATCTGCTTCACCACTATCAACATCTTCTTGGGTTGCTACTTGATCTTTTGTTCCAAGAACAGAATTGGGGAGTAAAGATTGAAGCTCATGGGCCAAAAATCCCTCATCCAATTGTCCAGTTTCTAACCAATTAAATTTACAAGGATTAAATTGTTTTATCCTATCAAAAACCCCTGTCATAGGAGTTATATTGGTTTTTAATCGATAGTCAGAAGAAGTGGACGTGAGAGAAACTCCAGTCGCATTGATGTAAATTCTACCTTTTTGAGCTCCTCCCAATCTAAGACTTACAATAGTGCCAGCGGTGCTTCTATTAAAGTAAGCAGCAACTGCATTTAATGTACTAGTGGCTTGCTGGCCAGCAGTTTGGAAAGAATGTCCAACGTTGCTATTGTTAATTCCTGGGGTTGAACCAGCACTCGATCCTATTACAAGTGATCCAGACATTGTACCTCCGGTATAAGGTACAGCATTAGCGCTACCAGCAGCACCTTGAGCACCAACAGCACCTCCAGCACCTTGAGCACCAGTTGCACCTCCAGCACCTTGTCTTCCTTGAGCACCTTGAGCACCAGTTGCACCTCCAGCACCTTGAGCACCAGTTGCACCTCCAGCACCTTGAGCACCAGTTGCACCTCC
>CAXHFF010000078.1:0-4066 GCA_964016255.1 uncultured Acidimicrobiaceae bacterium | reverse complement strand
ACAAGTATAGAAGTTACTCAATTGGAATCTTTTGAAGAAGCTCTATATCTGGTAAATAAAGACTTAAGTTCAGTTAGCTATTTAGCGCCTAAACAATTTCTCAATTCAAATTTAGAAATCGTAGAGGGTATCACTAATGAAATTACTGGTGAGTTTCAGTTAACTTTAGATGAGTGTGATGCCGCTGATTCTTGTTTACAAGTTAGGAATTTAAGCATATCAGCAGATTTATCAACCTTAAAAAGTGGTAGTAGAACACGTGATGGAGCTATACAAAATAAGTGGCTTGAGTCAAAAATCTTTCCTAACGCTGTCTACACAGTTGATGAGATTATATTCCCAAATAATAATTTTGACTCAAAAATAGATGAGACAGTTGTTGGGGTTCTTACTATTAGGAATATAGAGATTAGTGTTCCTTTCTCAATAACGGCATATATGGAAGATGATAAAGTTTATGTTTCAGGAATAACTGAAATTGATACAACATGGTTCGGATTTGATGCTCCAACTAAATTTAATGCCTGGGAGGTTTTAAATCCCATTGGTATAAAAGTTTCTATAGTTGCCGAAAAATAAGAATTGAAATTAAATTTAAGCTACAAAGAATTAAAAGTACCTTACACCACATACAGAGAACCTTATGCAGCTGTATCGATTTTAATATATAAGGAAAAAGAAATTCTTTTTATTAAAAGATCCAATGATATGCCTACACATAAAGGCCACATTGCTTTTCCGGGAGGGAAAAAAGAGAAGGTAGATTTAAATATTGTCGATACGGCTATTAGGGAGGCCACGGAAGAGTTATTAATTGATGAAAATGATGTTGAACCTTTAGGAATCTTGAAACCTGTTGATACCATAGAATTTAAATACCATGTTTTTCCAGTTGTATGCAGTCTAAAACAAAAACCAGATTCATTCAATGAGGCTGAAGTACAAGATCTTTATTTTGTCTCTATTGATGAATTGAGTAATCAACATAACTGGAGGTTTAGAGGAATATATCCGAATGATTGGATATTTAAGATTCGCAATGAGA
This sequence comes from uncultured Acidimicrobiaceae bacterium, assembly GCA_964016255.1. Lineage (GTDB taxonomy): Bacteria > Actinomycetota > Acidimicrobiia > Actinomarinales > Actinomarinaceae > Actinomarina. Next base: position 3,021 of record CAXHFF010000078.1, on the reverse strand, counting down.
CCCTTTGGGGAGCAACTGCAAAAATGACTCGAGAGTTACTTAGTTTATCCTGAGATATTAATCTCATCTTTTACAGCTAAATAAAGAGATATAAATATCATTGTTAAAGTAACAAAGAATATATTACTTATAACTTCACCAAGAAAAATATATCCAACTATGATTCCAACAATTGGTACAACATAATCAACAAGAGTTGTGAATGTTGCAGACAGTCTTTTAATTGTATAGAAAAATAAGGAATAATTGAAAATATCTATAAATACAAGACCAAGCAGTTTTAAAGTTTCTGATTGTGATAAGTGTACAATTTCCCCTCCAAGCAAAATAAATATTACTACTGAAATAAAAGTTGCAGCAAGCCACTGTGTTAATAAATAAGTTTTCGCCGGAATAAGCTGAGAGTCTTTTTTATTTGTTATGTTACTTATTGCTAAACCCTGCACTCCAATTAAAGCAAGCAACCCACCAATCAAAAGATTACCCCCATCGGAAAGACCAGTTACTCCTGATGAAAATAATGCAACCAATCCCAGTAAACCAACAGCAACCGAAGATATTTTTAACTTAGTAATTTTTTCTTCTTTATAAAAGAAAAATACCCAAAATACTGTAAACATAGGAATTGTTGAAATAAAAATACTTTGTAATCCAGATGAAATATTTTTAAGAGCATATATAAAAGTCCACCCTGGAATAAATATTGCAAGAAATCCTGTCCAGCTACCTTTAAGCAGAGTATTAAAGTTTATTTGAGATTTAAATTCTTTAAAACAGTATAAAAAAAGTATAAGAGTAACAATTGTAATACGTGAAGTTACAATATAGATTTCATCCACACCGTCAATAAGCAGGCTTCTATTAAGTAATCCGTGAAAGCCAAACAATGAGCCAATCAGTATGATATTTCTTAAACCTGAGTATGGAGACATTGTATATTCAGATTTGATAAGCTACTCCAAATTGATTTAAGTTATTAGAATAGCAGATATGAAAACTGTTTTTTCCGGTATACAGCCAACTGGTAAAGTTCACCTAGGAAATTTTCTAGGTGCGATAAAAAATTGGGTTCACCTATCAGAACAAGATAATAAAAATTTTTTCTGCGTTGTTGACCTTCACTCAATCACAACACATCCGGATCCTCTAGATTTGAAATCTAATATTGGTAATACTCTTAAGTTATTAATTGCTGCAGGGATAAATCTAGAAAATTCCATTATTTACGCACAAAGTAAAGTTCCTCAACATGCTTATCTATCATGGATACTTTCAAGCTTTTCTCAAGTCGGAGAACTTCAGAGAATGACACAATATAAAGAAAAAGCTGACACTCTTGGAAGTCATGCTGGAATTTTTACATATCCTGTTCTCATGGCATCTGATATTTTAATCCATAAAGCGAACGAGGTACCAGTTGGAGATGATCAAACTCAACATCTAGAACTAACTAGGAATATTGCTGAGAGATTTAATAATAACTATGGGGAGATTTTTCCATTACCTATAAAGTCGAGCGGTAAATCAGGTGCTAGATTAATGTCCTTAAAGCATCCAGATAAAAAAATGTCTAAGAGTTCAGATGATATTAATGGAACTATTTATTTTGATGATGACAAAGATACCATTATGAAAAAATTCAAATCCTCCGTTACAGATTCTTCAGAAAATATTCAATATGACTTAATTGAAAAAAAAGGGATAAGCAATCTTATAGACATATATGCCTCAATTAATGATGTTTCACATGAAGAAGTCGAAAAAACTTTTAAAAATTCTCAATATGGTGAGTTCAAAATGGCGGTTGGTGAAAGTGTTTCAGAATATCTTACTCCAATTAATCTGAAATTTATCGAACTTGAAAAAGAGAACATTTCAGAAATAATCAATAGAAATCTCCAAGAGGCACAATCCTCAGCAGAGTCAACCGTACAAGAAGTAAATAACATTCTAGGTCTTTAAATTAATGGTTAGTAATCTACCTATCCCACAAGAGTGGAAGAGCCTTGTTAACGAGAAACAAAAAGAGGCTATTGAACATACTGAAGGACCGTTACTTATAGTTGCAGGAGCAGGCTCAGGTAAAACAAGAGTATTAACTTATAGATATGCTCATTTAGTTATGAACTGTTCAGTAAATTACTCCAATATTTTAGCTATTACTTTTACAAATAAAGCAGCAAATGAAATGAAGGAAAGGATTAGTAAACTCCTTAGTTTAGAGGTTTCACCTAAATGGATTTCGACATTTCATAGTTCTTGCGTAAAAATTCTTCGTACACATGGGCACTTAATAGGATATAAGAACAATTTCACAATTTATGATCAGTTAGATTCTTCAAAGTTAATTAGAAATTGTATGAGAGATAATAACGTAGATTTAAAGCAGTATTCTCCAAGGAGATTTCAAGCTGCTATTTCTGGATTAAAAAATATGAGAATAAGCCCAGGGGAGGCAATTGAATCAGCAGAGACATTTTTTGATGTTAAAGTCGGAGAAATCTATACCTCTTATGAAAAGAAACTAATGCTGGCAAACTCTATGGATTTTGATGATCTACTACTTAAAACAGTTGATTTACTTGAAACAAATGAAGAGGCTTTAAATTTTTGGTCATCAAAGTTCAAATATATTATGGTTGATGAATATCAAGATACAAATCTTGTTCAATATAAGCTTATAGAGCTTTTGTCCTCAAGACATAAAAATTTATGCGTTGTAGGAGATTCAGATCAGAGTATTTATGCATTCCGAGGTGCCGATATTAGAAACATACAAGAGTTTGAGAAGGATTTCCAAAATGCAAAAATTATTACACTTGATAAAAATTATCGGTCATCTCAAAATATATTAGACATTGCAAATGCTGTTATTTCAAATAATCCAAGAACACAAGATAAGAAATTGTGGACAGACAATGAAAGTGGACTAGATGTCAATGTAGCAGAATTTATTTCTGAACGGGATGAGGCCTGTCTCTTATACACATCTGACGCTGCCGACGAGAACACACGTGTAGA
>CAXHFF010000077.1:0-4138 GCA_964016255.1 uncultured Acidimicrobiaceae bacterium | reverse complement strand
TCGACAATATTGCAGTGAGTATTTTCCTTGGATTCTTTTTAACGGGTGTTGGACTCACAACATATTGGTATGTTGTAAAAATAATTAAGCCTATTGCTGTGAGCACAATCTCTTACTTAGAGCCAGTTACGGGTGTTGTAATAGGAGCTTTCCTGCTTAATGAAACATTGTCCTCAAAACAATTGATTGGATTTATATTGGTTCTTCTAGTGGGCGTTGGCCAGATTTACTTTGACTCTAGAATTACTCGAGCCTCAAAAGTTTGATAGTCTTTGTATGAATGGTTGTTTAACTTTAAGTATTTCTCAAAATTCCAGAGTGAATGATTTTCAAAGTATTTAGTAATTGAATCTCCACTAGCTTTAATAGGCGTTGCAAGTCTTTGATAGTCTTCTCTATCGAGGTGACTCACTACTTTTCCTGAAGAGTCAATCTTTTTTAAAGCATTTGTAACTTTCTGGGTTGTAATAGAGTATTTAGATTTAAGTATGTTTTCTAAAGAGATTGAAAGAGTAGGTTCATCTGTTGCAAGTTCATCAATCACTATACAATTTTCATTTTTAGCTATGTTACTTATTTCATCAAAACTAGTGAAGTTTTCTTGTTCTGACATGACAAGGCCATTTTTTTCAGAGTATTCAATCCAGCCATATGTTGGTAAACTTTTGAAATTAATAAGTAAATATTTCATATTATAAAAATAATATTATTTTGAAGTAATCCAACATTGCAAAAACCTTTTTTTCCGTGTAACTTGATGAAATAATGAAAAGTGTTAAAGGAAATGGTGTTTCAATTGGTAGTTCAATAGGAAATGCTTATGTGTATCAAAATAAAATTGACCTTGAAACAAAAAGTAAAATTGTATTTCATGAGGCTGCTGAAAAACTGATTTCAAAATTTGAATTGCAAATCGAATCGTTCAAAGATAGCAATAGAAATGAAGAAGCTGATGTATTAGATGCATATATTCTAGTTCTCCAAGACCCAGAGATTATTGGACAAGTTACGCCAGAAAATGAATCTCTTGTTCAAGATATTTACAATATATTCGAATCTAGTGCCGACATTTTGGGGAGCATGGAGGATGAATATTTTAAACAACGAGCTGAAGACATAATATCCGTCGGTAAACATTTAATAAATATGATGCAAGATAAAGAAACAACAGTCGAATTAAATAAAAATTCTATATTAGTTGCAGACGATCTTACTCCTGCAGATACATCCTCAATGAATCTAGGTAATGTAATTGGAATTATTCTTAAAGAGGGGGGACCAACCTCTCATGCTGTCATTGTCGCAAAAAACTTAGGTATTCCATGTGTTATTGGTGTTGGGGAGAGCATAAAAGAAATAAAAAATGATGATTTAATTGCATTGGATGGATCAACTGGAACTCTAAACATAAACCCAGATGAAGAGATTATTAAAAATATGAATGAAACCAAAAAACAAGAAGAGGAAGTTAGAAACAACTTTACGTTGCCCTTATATGAAGAACAAGACTTCGAATTCTTAATCAACGTAGGTTCCGGTGAAGAGATAGAATCATTCAATCATCCTTTTCTAAACTCTATTGGACTTTTCCGCTCTGAATTTATTTACTTAGATAGGTCATCAATTCCAACTATCGATGAACAAAGAGAAATATTAGAAAAAATACAAGATAAATTCAGTGGAACGGTCACATATAGAACATTAGATATAGGAGGGGATAAACAAGTAGACTACCTTAGCTTACCAACTGAAGAGAATCCATTTTTAGGCGTAAGAGGCATTCGCCTGTCCCTGAAAAATGAGGAACTTTATAGATCACAAATCGAATCAATTCTTACATCCAAAGATGCAAACCGAGTCAAGATTATGTTTCCAATGATTTCAACTATAGAAGATTTTATTAAAAGTAAAAATATAATTGAAGACACTGCTAAAAATTTAAATAAAAAAATTCCGGAAGTTGGGATAATGATTGAAACACCGTCTTCAACAATTCTCATAGAAGATTTTGCTCAATATGTTGATTTTTTCTCAGTAGGAACAAATGACTTAACTCAATACATAATGGCTGCAGACAGGGGAAATCCAAATCTTATGGAATACCATGATTCTCTACACCCCGCAATTTTAAGAGTTCTAGAGAATGTCTTTAGTGTGAGTAAAAAATACAAGAAAGATGTTTCTGTATGTGGAGAAATGGCTTCAGATCCAATTTCTGCAACAGTTTTGTACATACTAGGACTACGAAAGTTTAGTATGTCTCCATCTGCAGCTCCTTTTGTTTTCGAGAAACTAATTAAATTAAAATCAATAGATACTCAAAATATAAAATCTGATATTTTAAAAACAAAAAATAGTCAAGAGGTTAGAGACATTATTAATAAAATAAAAATATGAAGACTCATGCAATATTATTAGCTGGCGGCTCAAGCGACAGATTTACTGATGAAGAAAATAAAGTATACTTTCCTGTTGGAAGAAAGCCAGCGCTCTGTTGGCCATTAGAAACTCTTGAGAAATCTGAATATGTTGATTCAATTCTTCTTGTCGTTCGTGAAGAAGATTGGGAAAAAACAAACACAGTAATTGAACTTGTTGAAACAAATAAATTGATTGGTATAACAGCTGGGGGAAAGACAAGACATGAAAGCGAATATGAAGGTCTCATGTATTTAAAAAACTCAGGAAATGTATCTGAAAATGATTTAATTTTAATTCACGACGGTGCAAGACCTTTACTTCCCATGTATTTACTGGATGAGTTAATAGAAGTTGCAAAAAGAAATGGTGCATCAGCACCAGGTTTTAATTCAAAAAATTTATCTGTTAAGAGTACTTCAGATAAAAAATATTCTTTAGATGAGACAATTGTTGAGATACAAACTCCACAAGTTTTTCCGGCTGATGAATTATGGAAGTCTTACGAGTTAGCAAAAATAGACGACTGGCAAGCGGTGGATACTACAGAATGTGTCTCTAAGTATGTTGGAAGGGAAGCAGTAATTGTCCCTGGTGATCCAAAAAATATGAAAGTAACCTTCATTGAAGATATCTTTGAACTCGAAAAAATAATCACTAGCGATTAAGAAATTTCCTATAGCATTTTTGTTGTTAGCGGTTACACATTAGTTTAAATTTTTACTTGTAAAAATTGCAAACCAAAACACTTCACATATAAAATGTGATTAGGAAGTAAGGAAAAAATTATCTTAGAGTCGCCTATCGCATTAGGAGCCCTATTTTTGGGACTTGCAGGCATGTGGGTTTTACAAATGCAACTTGCTAAAAAACAAGCTGTTAGTTTTATGAACGTCGTAAAGGAACTTCACGGAGAAAATCTAACTGTCGCTATAGGAACTAATCAGCCTAAATGGGGAAGAAAAAGAGTTTATCTTGCTATGTCAGCAAATCCTCAAAAAATAATAGTTGATGCAATCACCCTAAAAGGAACCACAGTTTTTGCAAAAGGGCAAAAAGTTAAAGAGTTAATTGATAAAAGTTTATTAGAGTTTACGGACTCTGATGGAAAGGATCCACTTTATGATGCAGCAGCTATGGCTGCTGGCACATTAATTAAAAAGATTAATGAAGATTCAGAGAGTGTTTCTAATTAGAAATAGAAAGAAGGGGGAAAAATGGACACGTTAGTTAGTATGGCCGATGCGTTTATTGGTGTCTTTAGGACATCAGCAGATGTATTTGTCAGCTTGACTACTGGTATTATCCCGTTGATAGTAGTGTTTTTGACTGCAGTAAATGCTTTAGTCAAATTCATTGGTGAAGATAAAGTAGAAAACTTTGCCAAGTGGGCTGCTCAGGAGGGCTGGATGTATGTTCCGGTCCGATATACATTGCTACCGTTTGTAGCTGTGTTTATGCTGACAAACCCAGTTTGCTATACATTCGGAACATTCTTACCAGAAAAAAACAAACCAGCATTTTATGATGCTGCTGTTAGTTTTGTTCATCCAATTACAGGAATATTTCCACACGCAAATGGTGGAGAGTTATTCGTATGGTTGGGAATTGCAGCAGGAGTTGAGATCGCAGCTCCAGAACTAGTAACACCGCTAGCAGTAAGATACTTACTTGCTGGGCTTGTTGTTATTTTGATTAGAGGTGTCACAACAGACATCAT
>CAXHFF010000076.1:0-4329 GCA_964016255.1 uncultured Acidimicrobiaceae bacterium | reverse complement strand
TCTTCAGCGATTCTATAAAGCAACCATCGAGCAACCCAAATTTGATCACCAATTGTTGGAGATCCAACGGGACCAATTTGAAACTCCCACTGTCCTGGCATAACTTCTGCATTTGTACCGGATATTTCTAAACCAGCTTCCATACAAGCAGTTGCGTGTTCTTCGGAAATGTCTCTACCGTAAACTTCATCTGCGCCTACACCACAATAATAACCACCTTGTGGAGCTGGATAACCTGAAGGGGGGAATCCTAAAGGCTGGCCATATTTTAGTGAATCGTAGGACTGCTCATAAAAAGTATATTCTTGCTCTAAGCCAAACATTGGTTCAAATTCGGAGAAATTCTCAGATGCCTCCGCACATGCTGCTCGTGTATTTGAAGCATGAGGAGTCATATCAACATTTAAGACTTCACACATTACTAATATATTCTCTCCGCCACGCAATGGATCTTTAAAAGTAGCAACTGGCTTTAAAACACAGTCAGATTGATCTCCGGTTGCTTGTTGTGTGCTTGATCCATCAAAACCCCAAGTAGGTGGTTCTGTGCCTTGTTCCATAACTTTTGTTTTACTCCTTAATTTAGCTGTAGGAGTTTGTCCGTCTATCCATATATATTCTGCTTTTATTTTCATACGTTCTAATGTAGTATTCAATTTAATTATTGATATATTTCAAATATTAAATAATTGTTTCAAGAAAATGATAAGTGCATACATTAATTTAGATAAAGAACACGCAAGCTTTTTGCAAGTATTTAAAGACGTCGGAATTAAAAAGCTAGCTTTGAAAAATATTCAAAATCAAAGTCAGATTGATATCGCTTTAACTTCGTTGAGCAAATATGGTGAAACAAAGAAAAATTTATCTGATATTGAGTCTGCATCAAAACCAGTTCCCGAACTTATCATCTGTGATGATGAATCATTTGACCAGACCATAGACCTTATAATGAATCCGCGTATTGAAATTATTTCTTCAAAAAGTGGCCTTGTTGAGATTACTTCCCGTATTCAATCACTCCTTGGAGATACTAATTCTGAAAAAATTGAATTCAAAGATTTAGTTATAAACCTAAAAACTTATGAAGCAAAAGCCGGTGATAAATTACTAGATTTAACTTTTATGGAGTACGAACTCCTGAAATTTTTTATAGAACATCAAGAAAATGTATGGTCTCGTGAACAGTTATTAGAAAAAGTTTGGGGCTATGACTATTTTGGTGGAGCAAGAACTGTTGATGTTCATGTGAGACGATTGAGATCTAAATTAGGTGAAAAAAGATCTGAGTGGATAAAAACTGTACACTCAGTTGGATATAAGTTTAACTGAAACTATTTCCGCAACCGCAGGTTCTTGAAACATTTGGATTATCAATAGAAAATCCTGTTTCCATTAAACCTTCTTTGTAGTCTAAAGTTGCTCCTCTAATGTGATCGACACTTTGACCATCTACGACAATTGAAACTTCTCCGTACTGTTCTGTAAAGTCATTTTCATATTTTTCAGTATCAAAGAACATTTCATATGATAAACCAGAACAACCTCCAGGCTTTACACCCATTCTTAGAAAGCTACCATCTGCATTTTCTGCCAGTTTTAGCTCTTTAAGTTTATTAACAGCACTATCTGTTGCTAGTACTACTCTTGACGATTTTATTTGTAAATCCATAATCTATTATACCAAAGATTATTTTATTCAATAAATTAATAATTACATGTTTTAATAAAGACTTTAAAATGAACTTATGATGCAAAACGATATTCTACTTAAACATCTTTCAACAATAGTTGATCCGGAACTTGGGGTAGATATTGTTGAATTGGGTATGGTTAAAGATATTACCTATAAGGGCTCTACAGTTTCAATAAAATTAGCGCTAACCATTGCTGAATGTCCAATGAGAAATCAAATCGAGACTGAGATTCAAAGAAAACTTCTTCTTATGGAGAATATTGATACTGTAAACATTGATGTGACAGCAATGAATAAAAAAGATAGAAGTGCTGTAATGGAAAAGGCAAGAAAAAAAGCCAGAGATAATGCTCCTGAGACAAGGATCGATCCGCAAACGAGAGTTATTGCTATTGGTAGTGGTAAAGGTGGTGTTGGAAAATCTACAATCTCAACAAATATTGCCTTAGGTTTAGAAAAAAAAGGGTACAAAACTGGTTTACTGGATGCTGACATATGGGGTTTTTCTATTCCTCGTCTATTAGGTATCAAGGCACGTTTAGAAGCTGGGGATGATAAAAAAATTATTCCTTATAAAAAAGGAAATCTTGAAGTTGTTTCTACAGGATTAATTACTGAAGATGAAGATACTGCTCTTATGTGGCGTGGCTTAATGTTAAGTAAAGCACTTGAACAGTTCTTAAGTGATGTTTCGTGGGGTAAGTTAGACTACTTAATTATTGATCTACCTCCTGGTACAGGTGATATTCAGATGGCCCTTGGACGATTACTGCCTCAAGCTGAGTTAATAGTTGTAACAACTCCCCAAGTAACTGCTCAGAAAGTTGCAACAAGAGTTGCTGATATGGCAAAGAGAAGCTTTATTCCACTTCTAGGTGTAATTGAAAATATGTCATATTTTCAGACAAACACAGGAGAGAAATATGAAATATTTGGTAAAGGTGGAGGGGAAAAGTTAGCTGAACAATTTGCTATCCCTATGCTTATGAAAATTCCATTAAGTGAAGATACCACGGCTGAAGCAGATAAAGGTATCCCATTAATTGAGCAAGAAAAGGATACGCCCACAAAATCATCACTCAATGCCCTAATTGATAAAATAGTTACAGCACTTCCTCCAATCATTGATGAAACGTGTACAGGACGTATTGCAAAAGTTTTTGAGGAATTAAATAATTAACTTTATGGAAAATATGTCTGTAAACGCATTAGTAGATTCTTATGCAAGTCACTTACCAAGAGAAATTAGTCTTAATGTTGCTAAAGACGTAATGAGTAAATTTGACGATAAAGAAATTATTCTAAAAGAATATAAAATTGCGATAAAGGCCTTGATTAGTAGTGAGCAACTTAGAGTTATTAACTGCACAGGAACACTACTCCATACAAACCTTGGTAGAGCTCAAACTCAAATGAAGTTTAGCGGGCATGCTTCAAATATAGAATTTGATCTTCTAAAACAAACCCGAGGTGAGCGAAACTCTTATCTCAATTACTCCATGAATTTATTACTAGGATCAGAAGGGGTTTGTTTTGTAAACAATAATGCATCGTCTTTATTTATAACTCTTCATGCGATCAAAAAAAATAATAACGTACAATCTGTAATCATCTCTAGAGGCGAAATTGTTGAAATTGGAGGTTCGTACAGGCTTCCTGAGATAATTGCTGAAACAGGTTTAAATCTTATTGAAGTTGGTACAACTAATAAAACTCATAAAAAAGACTACGTTAAAGCTTTAAAGGAAAATCCTAAGTCACTTATCCTTAAAGTTCATAGATCTAATTTTTCTATATCAGGATTTGTTGAAGAGGTATCAATTAAGGAGCTGAGAACTATTGCTGACCAAAATGATACTCTGCTTATTCATGATATTGGCAGTGGCCTAGTTGTCGAAAAAAGATTTTTAGAAAAAAATAATATTGAATTTTTTAGCAACGAGCAACGTGTCCAGGATTCGCTTGAAGATGGGGCTGATTTAGTAATGTTTTCAGGAGATAAGTTATTTGGATCTGTACAGGCGGGAGTAATTGCAGGAAGAAAAGAACTTACAACACTAATTAAAGAGTCTCCGCTTTTTAGAACATATCGTTGTTCCCCAGTTGTCACCTATGAACTTCAAAAGACTACTAACCTCTACTTATCAAAAGATGAAAGCTCTATTCCTTTTTGGTCTTTTATTCTGTTGTCTTTTGAGCAATTAGAAAAAAGGCTTCAAATGATTGCAAGCAAATTAAATTTGCAATATTCAATAGAAGAAGATTTTTCACTAATTGGAGGTGGGAGTATGCCAGATGTAAAAATTCCCTCGCCTGTCATCTCAATAGATTCATCTACTGACAGGAATATGTTAAATAAGTTATCAAGTTTGGATGTTCCGATTATTCCGAGAGTTAAAGATAATAAAGTAATTTTTGACATTAGATCTTCTTTTCAGAATGACGATGAAAAAATTATTGATGCTTTAAATAATTTATGACAGTATTAGCGACTGCAGGACATGTTGATCACGGGAAATCAACTTTAGTAAGTTTTTTAACTGGCCAGGAAACTGATAGATTAGTTGAAGAAAAAAGACGTGGGTTAACTATCAATCTTGGCTACACCTTTTACGAGTTTAACAATCAGATTA
>CAXHFF010000075.1:0-4340 GCA_964016255.1 uncultured Acidimicrobiaceae bacterium | reverse complement strand
GTATGAAAAGAATTATTAATATAACTACATTCATATATGCTCTTAAAGTCCTTTTTGACTTATTTAATGAAAATACAACAATTAAATCCCAAATCGATAAATTAAAAGAAGAAATTACAAAACTTGAAATGGTCGATATAGATAAAAAAATAAAAGATTTTCAAAATAAAATTGATGGTTTCAAAGATAACATCCAAGATTCTTAGGTTCTAATATCTGGCGTTTATTCGGAAAAGGTTTCTACTACTGGCCAAAATGGTTAGTTAAATTCATAACCTTTCTACACGTCAAGAGTATTAAATTCAATCATTCGAAAATTGGAAAATATATTATAGGTAGCAATATTTTACTTTTAGAAACTAGAGGAGTAGTCACAGGAAAGATAAGAAAAACACCACTTACATATGCCAAAACAGATAGTGGTTTCGTAGTGGCTGCCTCCTATGGGGGAAGAGATGACATTCCACATTGGTATAATAATTTACAAGAAAATTTTAATTATATTACAGTTGAAAATTCTCGCTTTAAAGTTAAACATATTCTAATTTCAGATGATGATATTGAGAAATACTGGGGTTTATTAATAAATGTATACAGTACATTCGAAAACTATATAGAGAGAACAAATAGAAAAATCCCTTTGGTTGAATTTATTGAAGTTTAGGTTTTAAGTTTGGTCCACTTCTGACAACAGTATTCCATAACGTGTTGTAGTGATCTATGTCCTCATCATTAACATGCGGTAACACCATATTGTTCCAAGTTTCCATTAATGGATCGGATGTTTCTTTATAGAGATCTAGACCTACTGGAATTCTTTCAACAATTGTTCGAAGGCTCATAGGTGTTTCTATATTTACACTTATGTCATCTGACACGAATGAGTTATTGATTTCGATTGCTAATTTTATTATTAATTCAACAAACTCTTTCTGTAGCGCTGGATATTTTTTCTTAAAAATTGATTCTAACTGTGTCTTGTTGGGAAATGGTTTATCCCAAATTACCCATCTATCAGCAAAGGCTTTGTTAAGAGTTTGCGTTCCTGCATAATCTCTTAAACTTGTGGGATTCATTGTTCCAAAAATAAATGTGTCATTACGTAATGTAATAACTTCACCATTTGGTAATTCTAGTTTTTTATGTCTATCTAGAAGTGAATGGAGTGCAAACAAGACCTCTGGTCCAGCAGCATTCAATTCAGAAAGATTTACAAAAGAAGGTCCTCTGAGAGCTCTCGTAAGTTCACCATCTTGCCATTTACTATCTGTTCCACCTATCCCATCTCCATAAAGTTGAACCGAACCTAAGAGAGTAACGTCTCTAACCTCTCCCGACAGGGGAATTCTATAATAAGGAAATTTTAATTTAGCTGCTAACTGTTCTATATCATGATCCTTACCTGTTCCCATATGACCCTTTAGAGCAACGTGAATAGGTATTTCATTATTAAAAGTTAATTGCTTACTTTCAATTATTTTTGCAAGTTTGTATTGAGTCCCTAAGTCCACGTAATTTTCATCTACGCTAGGAATACGCTCGGACCTCGAATCATAATCTAATAAAGTTTTATCTAACTTGCATTCATTTAATGATAAGTTTCCTTTTCCATAAGGATCTTTAAAAATCTGTTTAGCCATTTTTATGCTGCTCCTGATGTTTGTTTAACATTTCTTATAAGTATATCCTTTGTGATGTTTACTATTGAATAGATAAGCTCTTCAGGTTCACTAATTTGTGTTTTATTTTGATATTGTTTCCAAGAGCCTCGATCACCAATTCCAATACCAATAACATCAATACCAAACTTCGTTGAGTAATCTATCGAGCTTTTTAAATCATTTAGTGACCCTCTCGTCATTCCATCTGATAAGACTGCAAGTAATTTAGTGTTTGAACCGTGTTCCAAGAGTCTTTTTGTTGAGAACATAATATTTCTCTCATCTACATTGGTTCCCCTTTCAAACATGCTCGCAGGGGGGTGTTTTTCTGGAGTTTCAAGCGCATCCAGCGAAGAACGTAAATTTCTGGAAAAATCAATCAACCCTATAAACTTTTCATATTGTTTTTTCCAAGAATCATCAAACTTCTTAATAAAGTAATGATTAGTAGTATTAAAATAATATTCTGCACTTGACCCATAGTTTGTATTCAACATTGAAGATACTGCCATTTTTCTTTTTAGATACATTTCCTCATTTTCATTATCCTTAGCCAAAAATGCTCTGTTAAATATTGCTACCTCAAAATCTATATTTAGTTCATGACAAATCTGTGATAAATAATTAGCACCAATCAATGCTGAAGTTAATGACCATGGGTAAACTTCATTTTTCTTTTTTTCTAACATCGATCCACTTCCATCAATTAATAATGAAACAGCGTATGATTTATTGGACAGCCTTTGTTTTTGTTCAAACATTCTCTCATATCTTCCTGATGCAAGTAATAAAGGAACATGCGGAGACAAATCTCCTTGGTCATAACCACTTATACGACGCCTTTTTTGGTTGTGAATAAAATATGGTTTTATTTTATTTGTAGTTTCCAATATTGGTAGATTCCATTCTTCTAGAAGATTTTTATACGTTTTCATACCTGAGGAATATAGGTTTTTAAAACTTTCGGGTAAATTTGTGTTTATTAACTTAGATACTTTCCCATTAGGAAGATATACGGTTTCTGAACTTCCTATTTTTGAAACGTGGTCGTCCATAAAGTTAAGTTTTTCATCATCTGACTGGTTTCCTTTCTTACCTAAAAACTTTTGTAAGGTGTTACCTGTCGTTACATTTGTAGAAGAGGGTATAAGTACTTTATTAAGATCATCAATAATTGTGTCATCCATAGTCTCCATGATTTCTCTCTGTTCACCAAGACTGTATTCTTTAAGATCTGGAAGTAGATTATTTATTCTGCAAATATCAATAATTTGAATAGTCAACTCAATGATGTCTTCAAGATTATCTTTATCATATTCAAACCCTGAAATTATTTTTTCAGCTTCGTTAATACTGTCTACAACCTTTTTTGAAAAAACACCTCTCTCTATCGGCAGATAATCAGTGATTATATGAAATAAAAGAGTTAAGAATTGATTGAATTCTTTTAGATTCTTTGTTTGATTAAACGATTCTTTGTATATATCTTCAAATATTGAATTTAACCCTTTAAATTCTTTAACAAAAAAATACTCTTCGTAAGAATGAACTAATATCTCAAAGACATATTTACCAAATGGTCCAGCAAGAATTTCTAAAACTTCTTCAATATCATTTAAACCTGTTGTTTCTTCAGTGTATTTCTTTATGTCTTTATCTATCTGAAACTTGTAATCCTGTATAGAGTGTATGGACTCATGAACAACTGTTCCAATTATTAAATCTCTAAATGCTAGTTTTGATGTTGAAACAGAATTAACCAAAATTGAAGGATTGATAACTACATCATTAGAACTAATATTTTTGGATTTACCCAGATTAATCGTTAGTAATTTGTTATTCGTTTGTGATTGTATAAGTCGAGTGATAGCTGGTTTAATTTTTTCAAACTCTAATACAATTTCAGATTCTATATTTTTATCATTAGGTTTCATCATTAATAACATTATCATTAAATACTGTGGATATAAAAAAATAGAATGATAAATATAGATAAAAATAATAGAAAAGTACAAGTAGCTGTCTCAGGTGGAATGGGAAGTATGGGTCAATTGGTTACTGAATTCATTCTTAATAGCGACACTTATGAGTTAACAGGTATATATGATCCCTTGAATAAAAGTGAAATTTATAAAAATTTTAACAATATTGAAGAGATTAAAGCTGACATATTGTTTGAGTTTGCACCTTCAGACAAAGTTAATCTAAATTTAGAAAAAATAGATACATCTAGTTTAAATTTGATAGTTGGCTCTTCTGGAATTCAAGAAAGTACAATTAGTCAACTACAAAAAAATGCAAGTGATGAAAGATTTATATGTGTGATACCTAATTTTTCAGTTGGAGCCGCCTTGCAAAAAATATTTTCAAAGATATTGAATGATACTTTCCTTGACGTAAGGATAGAAGAAAGACACCATAGCGGAAAACAAGATTCTCCATCTGGTACAGCTATTGACCTTGCTCAATCTCTAACAAATTCCTCGAAAACTTCTAGTATTTTTTCTGATAGTGAAAATGCAGAAATAAATATGGTTAACAATGTCAACATTAAATCATTGAGAGGAAATAAATATTTAGCTGAACAAATTGTATATTTTCAAAATAAAGATGAGAAATTTTATATGGAGCATATTGTTGATGATCGAAGTGCTTACTTGAATGGTATTGGTTATTTAC
>CAXHFF010000074.1:0-4352 GCA_964016255.1 uncultured Acidimicrobiaceae bacterium | reverse complement strand
GTTCTCGTCGGCAGCGTCAGATGTGTATAAGAGACAGATTTAGTATTTTAAACATCAAATTTTTCATTTATTCAATCTTTGTTGATGAGTAAATTATACTTTGAATATGGACTTGATACCTCAGATTAAGAAAAAGGGTCACAGAGTAACTAGGTCTAGAGAACTTATCTGCAAAATTTTAGAAGATTCTGGTCATGCTCACTTCACAGTGGATGAATTGTACAAAAAAGTAACTAAAAAAAATGCTGATATAGATCTTGCAACTGTCTACAGAACTTTAGAATTACTTGGCGAAATTGGATTAATAGCTCACCTACATCAAGCGCATGGATCCGGAATCTATTTTTTAAAAAATAATGAAAATACAATGCATATTATTTGTTTAGATTGTAATAAAATTATTGATGTCAGCTCAAAGTCATACAATAAAATTAACAACGTTTTAATGAAAGAAACTCAATTTAAACTAATTCAGAATAATTTTATTTATTCTGGTGAGTGTGGAAACTGTAAATAAATATTCTTTTTGCAAACTATTTGCATTAAGATATACTCATGCAAACAACTCACTCACACCATCTATCTCTACATAGTAAATCTCAACTTCATGAGTTGAGTCCTCAATTAAAAATACTTGCAACTCTTTTGATTGTTGTTTCTATTGCTTTTTCAAAAATTATTAATCCTTTTCAAATTATTTCTCACGCTGTAATAGTTTTTTTAATTATCAGACTTTCAAATATACCCCTAAAAACTTATCTTAAGAGACTTACTTTAGATATTCCCTTCATCCTATTCGCACTCTTCCTTCCTTTTTTAAGTAGCGGAAATAATGACATGGTATTCACACTTTTTTCTTTTGAAGTTTATAGAACAGGCTTATTAGAAATGTTTGCAATACTTTTTAAGGCTACTGCAGGTCTCTCAATGGGAATTGTACTTACAGCTACAACTACGAATATTGAATTAATTTACGGACTGCAAAAGTTAAAACTCCCACTAATAATAATTGCAATCATGTCTTTTGCCATAAGGTACATTGATGTATTTATTGATGAATTTAAAAGGGTGAAGATTTCAATGCAATCTCGTGGATATATAGAAAAAGGTATCAAAACTTTATTACCTATAGCGTATGCATCAGGAGCAATGTTAATAAGGGGATATGAACGTGGTGAAAGAGTTTACCTATCAATGATATCAAGGGGCTTTACCGGTGTTATTGAGCTACAAGATAGAGACTATAAACAATCAAATTACTTACAAGTTCTAACAATAATTTCGATTATTGTTTTAATTTTGGATGTTATCTTGTGAGTCAATACTTAAGCATCTCTAAATTAACCTTTTCATATCCTGATGGGTATAAAGCCCTTAATGAAATAAGTTTTGGTCTTGATGAAGGTGATTCATTAGGGATACTAGGACCAAATGGAGCTGGTAAAACTACCTTAATACTCCATTTAAATGGAATCCTTGGTGAGATGAATGGCTCAATTAAGTTAAACAACTTAGAATTTATTGAAGACAATTTAGCTGAAATAAGAAAAACCGTAGGAGTTGTTTTCCAGGATCCTGATGATCAATTGTTTATGCCAACTGTATTGGAAGATGTCATGTTCGGGCCAAAAAATTTTGGCTTTTCAGAAGAAGCTAGTATAAAAAATGCAAAGGAAGCCTTGAATATGGTGGGTATGAATGATTATCAGGAAAAAGCTCCACATCATCTAAGTTTTGGACAAAAAAGAAAAGTCGCTATTGCAAGCGTTCTTGCATCGAAGCCTCAACTTTTAGTTCTTGATGAGCCGAGTTCAAATCTTGACCCTTCTTCCAGAAGAGAGTTGATTGATATACTCCTCTCTTTGGACATTTCTATAATTCTAGTAACACATGACCTACCTATGGCATTAGAAATTTGTCCGAGAAGTATTGTTGTTAATAATGGAGTAATAACTGAGGATGGAAAGACAAAAGATTTGCTTACTAATAACAGGGTAATGAAAGAGAATCGACTGGAACTGCCCTTTGGGTTTGCCTTACATCATTTAGATGAGGAATAAGACTCACTGTTAATAAATTTTGCAATCTTTTCTCTAGCTTCTTCAGCTTCTTGAATCGGGAAGAACTGCCAAGCATGCCAAAGATCATCCCAAACTTGAAGTTCATGATTACTGTTGATTAGTTCTAATTTTTTACAAAATTCAATAGCATCATTATAAAGTAATTCATTTGAACAAACTTGAATTAACACCTCCGGAAATGATTTTATATCTGCAAAAATAGGTGAGAGAATTGGGTTCGTAGGATCATGCTCTCCTGCATAGTATTCTCCCATCATGTGCATCCCATCTAACAATATTAAAATATCTTTATTCTTGAGGAAATTTCTATCTTTGCTTTTATCAGATAAGTCAAGCCATGGAGACATCAGTACTAGCTTTTTTGGTCTTAAACTAAATGTTTCATCAACGCACAACCCAGTTGCTAGCCCACCACCAGCTGACTCGCCTATCCATATTGAATCTTTGCCATCTTCAAGGCTATCTAAAAAAGAAACTATTTCTTTAGCATCATCATGAGCACTCGGAAATACGGCTTCGGGTGAAAGCCTATATTCAAATATATAAGTAATCATATTAGTTGAAGCTGTAATCTGAGATAGAAGATTTTTATGAGAAATTACGCTACCTGAATAGTACCCCCCACCGTGAAAATAAATTGCATATGTGTCAGACTTGGGTGCTTTTGGGGTTAATTTGTGTGTATTAAATTTTGCATTTGCAACTTTTGAGATTTCGACGTCAGGGTGAAATTCATTTAACTTAATTCCGGAATAATTTATTCCATCTCGTGAAACTTTTGCAAATTCAACTCTTTCTTGATGAGTTACTTGATTTACCGGTTTATTCATACGAATTTTGTCTCGGTATTTTCTTAAAGGTAAAATTATGTAAAATAGCCTTGTTCTTATAGAAATGGGAAATTTTGGAATGTATTCCAGAGTAAAGACTTCAAGTAACTTAACAACAAGTTTTAACATACTTTAATTATACATTTTATGGAAGATTCAAGAAATCCCTATAATGGTTTAAATGAAAGTAGCTAAAGGTAGTATCGCAGTCATGGGTTCAGGGGAAACAAGTCCAGCTCTTGTTTCTGTGCACAGAGACTTTGTCAAAATGCTAAACAATAAAGTAAGCGCGTTTTTGATTGATACTCCTTTTGGATTTCAGGAAAATGCCGACGTGTTGGTTGATAAATTAAAACTTTTTTTTAAAAAGAGTGTCCAAATAGATATTGAGCTGGCAAGTTTAAGGAATCAAAATAATATTGATTCTGTTGAATATTTTGAAATGCTTGAAGAGCTTGGAACCTCAAATTTTATATTTTCAGGACCTGGAAGTCCCAGCTATGCATCTAAAACCTGGCTTCAATCAGAAATTCCAAATGTGCTTATCAATCATCTTAATAGCGGAAAACATGCTGTATTTTCAAGTGCAGCAGCATCTACTCTAGGAGAGAAAACAATACCCGTTTATGAAATTTATAAAGTTGGTATGGAACCTTTTTGGGAGGAGGGATTAAATTTACTAGAGCTTTATGGATTAAGTGCTTCTGTTGTTCCTCATTTTAATAACAAAGAGGGTGGCAATCACGATACAAGTTGTAGTTACATTGGGGAAAATAGATTAAGTAGCTTAATTGATAAGGAATATACAAATATTTTAGGAATTGATGAGCACACAGCACTTGTTATAGATGGTGAAAAAGAAGTATTCAAAGTAGAGGGAATTGGAGCAGTTACAACTAAAACAAAAGAAGGTCAGACAATTTTTCAAGCTGGTGACGAATACCCTCTTTCAGAATTACAAAATATTCTTAAAAAGAGTGATCATAATAAACTAGCGTCAACAAAAACCTCTTCAAGTGTTGATGATGAAAATTCTCTTAAGAAAGAATTAGCGAGACTCAACTTAGAACTTAAAAATAATAATGATTTCACAACACTATTTGATAAAACAATGTTAGAAGTTATTAATTTGAGAAATAAGTTTAGAAGTGAAGAAAAGTATAGTGAATCAGATGATATTCGTGACCTGCTGGACAAACTGGATATAGTAATTGAAGACAATAAAACTGGGTCTAGCTGGAAATTTAAAGGTCAATAGTTCCGTATTTACCTATTATTTTAAACTTTTTTGTTATTAGCTCTAATTTATCTATGATTTGATTATCAATATCATCAACTGCATTTTGGTAGTCGATATAGAATTTGTACTCCCACGGACTTCCAATAATCTGTCTCTTATACACATCTCGGAGCCCACGAGACAACAACCGATCGCGTATGC
>CAXHFF010000073.1:0-4517 GCA_964016255.1 uncultured Acidimicrobiaceae bacterium | reverse complement strand
AGTTTTGATGGTCATGAATTTACAAATGCGACCATCACGCCTGATACCTTTTTCATATTCTTTTTTTAATAAACAATTAGAATTATCAAAATTAAAAATATTAATAAATGCCATATCTAATATTTTTGCCTTAAAATTAATAATATGCAACTACCAGATGAATTAAAAGTAGCAATAGATGGAGATGCATTTTGTGCTATGGCAACACATTTGAACACAAATGAAATTCAAAATCATTTGATGTGGATTGATTATCTTGGTGAAAATCTGATTATTAACACAGAAAAAGGAAGACAGAAAACTTTCAATATTCGCAGTGATAATAATATTTCGTTAGTTATCTTTGAACCTCAAGCAATGTACTCAAGCTGGGAAATAAGGGGAGAGGTAGAGGAAGTAATTGATGATAATTCTGCAAATCGACATATTGATAAATTATCTAATAGATACACTGGTCATCCATATAATAGAGAAAATGATGTGAGCTGGGATGATGCTCAAATCAAAGATAGAGAAATGTGGAAGATTAAAGTTAATAAGCTAATTTCAATGGTGAGACCTCAGGCTAAATCTGATCCCGAATAAAATTTTAAATAAGGACTTTCTTCAAACATTACTTTGTTTTCATCAGAAAGTTTAGAAACAATCAACTCTTCTGCTTCAAAAGTTAGGTTTCCACCTCGTGAATCAAGGTTTTCATGTTTAAGAAAAATAGTTTTAGGAATCTTTTTAAGAAACCGTTTAAAATTTTCCTCTGAAATTCTGAGCTCTTTAGCTAGTGAGAGTTGTACTTTGACTGACTCTGGTAAAACATTACAAGCAAAGACATATAATGATGCAAACATTGCCCAATCAAGGTCAGTCAATCTTCTGCTTTTTTCAAAGCTAGTAAAGTCGTGATTCATAAAAAATTTGTAGGGACTGTGTCCAATGCCACTTTTATCACTCAGTATTTTATAGATGTATCTGTCGAGGAGTTTTATATCTAATGAAGCAGTTAAGCTCTCCAAACCTTTTTTAGTTAAAGAAAATTCATCCTGATTTTTTTCAATTTTTAGGTCATTAATAATTATTTTTCCAAAATAGTTTTCAATTTCTAAAAATAACGTAACATTTTTGGGTATAAATATTAGCCCATCATTGTCCTCACTGTTAAGTTGAACATTTAACTTAGAAGTTAATGCAAAATCATTTCCTTGTATTTTCATAAATATCCTTGGTTAAGTTTAACTTTATAACCATAATAGTTGTATGGGGGTGAACTGGCTTCGACTTTGAAGTGAGTCTCTCAGTAGCGAGCCGAGGGACCTAGGGCCTCGTTAAAAACGTAGGAAAACAATATAACTGCCAAACCTAAATTGGCTTTAGCCGCTTAATGCGACTCGTCGACCATCGGGGTTCCCACCTCGGGTGGTATCGGCGTCGAAATGTGGGATGCTAAGTTAAGCTACCGATTAACTTTTAAGATTAAGGTAGAAAACTTTTGAGAATATGTCTCTGGTGTCTTTCTCAAAAGTATTAACACCAGATGCGCTCGGAGAAGCTGTTAGGTAGCTTAAAAGGACCGGGGTTCGACTCCCCGCACCTCCACCAAAGTGAAAAGTAGTAAAAAATTTGACTATATTATTATCGGTGCCGGCATCGTTGGCCTTTCCACGGCCTTAAAGTTACAAGGGGCTGATAAAAGAGTTCTCATCCTAGAGAAAGAAAAATCTGTAGCCTTACATCAATCTGGAAGGAATTCAGGAGTTTTACACTCTGGGATTTACTACAAACCTAATTCATTCAAGTCAAATTTATGCATTAGAGGTAGAGAGCTTATGCTGGAATTCTTAAATGACAATAATGTTCCATATAGGCTTGAAGGAAAAATTGTTGTAGATCAAGATATGAACAACATAGAGTCTCTATATGAAAGATCTCAATTATTGGAAATGAGTGGAGTAAAAATTCTTCAAGAAACTGAGCTTTTAGAAAAAGAACCTAACTCTAAGATCTTACAGGGACTATTTGTACCCCAAGCTGGAGTAGTAGATTACAAAAGTGTTGCACAAGCTATGTCTGGCATATTTCAAGATAATGGTGGTGAAATTGAATATTTTCAAGAAATTGTGGGTATTACTGAAAACAAGGATCAGAAAACAGTAAGTAGTAAAAAAGATAGCTTTACAGCAGATTTCCTCATTAATTGTGCTGGATTATTTTCTGATAAAGTTGCCAAACTAGATGGTTTACATCCAAAAGTTAAGATAATTCCATTTAGAGGAGAGTATTACGAAATTATACCTCAAAAAAATCATCTGCTAAACAATATGATTTATCCGATAGCTGATCCTGATTTACCATTTTTAGGTATACATCTAACTAAAACAGTCGATGGAAGAATAGAAGCAGGACCAAATGCGGTACTTGCCTTTGCAAGAGAGGGATATACCTGGTCTAAATTCAACTTATCCCAAACACTAGAGACCATTTCATATAAGGGAATGGTCAAACTTGGTAGAAAATATATCAAAACAGGTTTGGATGAAATGTACAGATCTTTAAACAAATCAGCTTTTGTCAAAGAAGTAAATCGTCTGATTCCAGATATTAAATCTGAAGATTTAGTTAAAAGACCAGCTGGAGTTCGCGCACAAGCTGTTTCAGAAAATGGAGAACTACTCGATGATTTTCTATTTGAAGAGGGTAATAGGTCACTCCATGTACTAAATGCTCCAAGTCCCGCAGCTACTGCCTCACTTGCTATTGGTGAGTATATTTCCTCTAAAGTTTTGAGTTAATTTTATTACCGGTTTGTACATCCCAAAGGTTTGCGTACACTTTTTTTAATTTAACTAATTCATCATGGCTACCACTCTCAACAATCTCACCCTTTTCTAAAACATAAATTACATCAGCATTCCGAATTGTTGAAAGCCTATGTGCAATAGCAATTACAGTCCGTCCTTCTTTAAGAGTATCTAAAGACCTTTGGATTGCAGCTTCTGTTTCGTTGTCTACTGCTGAAGTTGCTTCATCAAGAATTAGTATTTCTGGATTTTTTAATATGGCTCTTGCAATAGAAATTCTTTGTCTTTGCCCGCCTGAGAGTTTCTGACCTCGCTCACCAACGATTGTATCCTTTTTATTCGGTAGAAGATTTATAAACTCGTCTGATTCAGAAAGTCTTGCAGCATTCCAGATTTCGCTTTCGGTGGCATCAAGATTTCCATACGCAATATTCTCAAATACTGTTCCTTCAAAGAGGAAGATATCTTGACTGACCAATCCAATATTCTTTCTTAAGCTATGTATGTTTAAGTCTTGTATATTTTCATCATCAAAGATAATTTTTCCAGATTCAACATCATAAAGTCTCAGCAACAGTTTTATCAAAGTTGATTTTCCAGAACCGGTACTTCCAACAATTGCTGTTGTTGAACCTTTTTCTATTTCCAAAGAAATATTGTTTAGAACTGAAAAGTTATCTACATAAGAAAAGTTAACCTTTTCAAGCACAATCGAGTTATTGAGCCCTTTACTTTTAATTGTTCCATCTTTAATTTCAGGCTGAGTGTCTTTTAACGCATTAATTCGTTTGAATGATGCCATAGCTCGTTGATATGTATCAAATGTATCTCCGAGTTCGGTAAGAGGCCAAAGAAGTCTTTGGGTTATGAATAGCAAAACCGAGTACATAGCGACATTTATTTCTCCGTCTAATGCCATAAATCCACCTATCAATAATGTGGCTGTAAATCCAAATAATATAGCTATCCGTATTATTGGTATAAAAGCTGCAGAAAGTCTAATGGCATGATAATTTGCACTCTTCACTTCATCTGAAGATGTGAGTATACGCTCAAATTCTCTTTTCTCTCTATTGAAGCTTTTTACTGTGAGTATTCCAGATAGAGAGTTTGAGAGATTTGCATTTAGAGTCTCGATGCCATTTCTTATACGTGTATATCTAGTAGCTATTGTTTTAGTAAATTTAAAAGACCCAAAAATAATTACAGGTATTGGTATGAATGCAAAGATAGCAATCAGTGGAGAAATGTATAGAAATGTCCCTCCAATCACAATCACAGTCGTCATAGTTTGTAGCAGCTTATTGGCTCCAGTATCAAGAAATTTTTCTAGTTGATTTACGTCATCATTTAGGATGGCCATTAGTCTTCCAGATGATTTGTTCTCGAAATATTGCAGATCCAAACCAAGTACATTATTAAAAGTGTCTGTTCTTAAACTATGCTCTACATCTTGTGAAATATTTCTCCATGTTACTGCAGCGAAATAATCAAAAGTTGATTCGAGCGCCCAGATTACAAAAGTTAAAAAAGCTAAAACTATAAGCTGTTGTCTTCTGTCTTCAATTCCTAAAGTTCCCAGGAACGAGTCAGCCCCTTCAACAACTATATCTATCGCAATTCCAATGAGAACAGGGGGAGCTAAATCAAAAAGCTTATTGAGTATGGAATAAATAATTCCTCTTCTAACTTTTGTTTCCTGCTCTTTAGAGTAGAGATATAATC
>CAXHFF010000072.1:0-4549 GCA_964016255.1 uncultured Acidimicrobiaceae bacterium | reverse complement strand
TTTGTAGGAAGTTCATTATGGGAATTTGATGTACAGATGATAAAACAACTTTATGGTGAGTAAGTGGAATAAAATTGAAGCCCAGTTATACATAGTTTGTCTGATATATAAACTTGATTTATGAAAAATATTCTAAACAAAAATAAATTTAAAAAATTTCCAATAATAAGTCTGTTAATTGTAGCTATGTGTGGTGGTTCATCTACTACTGTTGAAACCTCTGAAGCACCCCCCGTTGAAATAGATACTGAAGTTGAGGTAGACAATAATTTCAATGAAGAAAATCAAAATGAAGAAAATCAAAATGAAGAATTTGTAGTCCTTGAGTTTGATTTAGATTATGAGATAGATAAAATATTCAGCTGTTTGGACAGTAAAGGTCTTGGTGGCCTCCCGTATC
The DNA here is from genome assembly GCA_964016255.1 of uncultured Acidimicrobiaceae bacterium. Classification (GTDB taxonomy): domain Bacteria; phylum Actinomycetota; class Acidimicrobiia; order Actinomarinales; family Actinomarinaceae; genus Actinomarina. The sequence continues at coordinate 4,149 of CAXHFF010000072.1, read as the reverse complement.
CTGAAGTAAACACTTCTGAAATTGTTGTCCGATTTGATGATGGTTACGATGAAGCCTTTTTCGACCTTTTTTACGCTTTGATACCTGAGTGTGAAGAGGAACTAGAAAAAGATAAAATATATGCTCAAGATGAGGGTAACCAAGATGAGGGTAACCAAGATGAGGGTAACCAAGATGAGGGTAACCAAGGGTCCAATACGAATAGAGATACAAGTAACGACACAGTTGTAAAATTTGAAATTGTTGACACATATCCACATGCTGCTTGTTTAAATACTCACTTAGATGTTTTTATTAATGTATTTGGAATCTATGTAGTTTCAACATCAAGCATTCCTGAGGTTTATCAACAACATACAGCTAATGTCTTAGCTCAATATATTGATAATGATGCTGATGGTGTTCCTGATGATGAGAAGATAATTGCTAACTTGAGAGATCGACTCGCTGTGTTTCCAGTTTGGACTCCTGAACTTCGAGAGAAAGTATTTTCTGAGCCATGTGATGTTCACACTGCCGCATCTATGTATAGAGGCAATAGTGATGATGATTCTGATGCATGGGCCCTTAATGGAGGTATCACCTCCACAAATAATATTAATACTAGGTCTGGTGTTAATTGGGATACCAATCTTGAGGAAGTCTGGCACTTAATTTCATCTGCATATTATCAGGTATATCCAGAATATTTTGCTGATGGACGTGATTGTGAAAGTTGCACAGGAGAATTTAGTAAATTAACGGATGCTCTTGATGCTGCTAGAGGAGGTAGATTTTTTGAGGCACCTTCAACATATCCCGAAGGGGCTTGGTACACATATGATATTCCTTATGTAGGGCAAGCTCATGAATATATGTATTGGATTTTAATGGCGAACTTTAATGCTCTTGATCCATCAATTACAACGTATTGTGAGAATGTCTATGCTGAGTGGAGAGGTGGCTGTAATAAAGAAGAGCTGAAACAAAAAGATGTTTTGGCCTATGATTTGCTAAATAATTATGGTTTTAAAATTCCTACAGTTATTCCAGATGGAAACTATAAAGGTAATTCTTAGTAGAGTAAAACTGAACACCTCAGTTATGGGTATATCATATGATGCATAAACTTGCTCTATGGTAAGTATTTTAAATCAAAATGAAGATATTTTTGAACTTGTTCTTGATGAGAAAGTAATCCTTACACACGATACAAACAGATACAGATTTAAATTACCAAATGAAAATGACGTTTTAGGTCTTCCAGTTGGAAAACACTTATCCTTAATTGGGCTAGACAATGAAGGCGAGCAGGTCTCAAGATCTTATACTCCAGTATCAACAGACAACAACAAAGGTTATGTCGATTTTGTGATAAAAACATATAAAAAAAATCAACATCCCGATTTTCCAGATGGTGGATTTATGTCACAAAAAGTTGATGCATTAAACATTGGGGAAACTTTTAAATTTAAAGGACCTAATGGAAGATTAGAATATTTAGGAAATGGTGAATTTGGTATCAAGCAATTAAAGTCTCAAGGTGGAGAGATTCTTAAAAAAAGATATAACAATATAGGCATGATAGCTGGTGGATCTGGCATCACTCCTATGATTCCAATAATTAGAAATATTCTAAGTGATGAAAATGATTCAACAAAAATTAATCTTCTGTTTGCTAATAAGAAAGAAGAAGACATTATTTTAAGAGATAAATTAGAAAACAGGCATGAAGAATTTTCTGATCAATACAAGTATTTCTATACAGTTGACGAGCCAAGCGAAAACTGGAATGGTTTTACTGGTTTTATAAATTCCAAAATGATAACTGACACCATGCCACCACCGAGTGATGATACGCTGATCCTTTTATGCGGACCTCCCAAAATGATTTCACAGGCAGTTAAGCCAACTTTAGAGGAACTTAACTATCCAAAAGAGACCATATTTACTTTTTAATTTTTCTATAAATGTTTTAAAGAAAGTTCTTTTTTAATTAAGGAACGAAAATTATCTAGGTTACGCTCACCGACTGAGTAATTTTCTATAACTTTTGCATTTCCTTTAAAAGCAGAACCAGAACCTTTTGGACCAATGTAATCTCCATTTTTTACCTCATTAGAAAGCACTCCCATTAATTGTGAGAGCGCACCTTGGTGAATTGTCATCCCAAAAAATTTCATCACGTATACCCAAAAAGGTCCGCTTATACCTACTCCACCCATCTTGCGAGTGTTTATTTGTAGTTGCGAAGCAGTGCCTCCGGGATGCGCTGCGATGGATAAAGCATTAATATCTTGTTCTCTGAAATATTGAGCTAACGCTTTGGCGTAATATACATCTCCTAATTTTGAATTGGAGTACGACTGCCAAGGTCGGTATTCCTTTGTTAGTTTTAGCATTTCTTTTTGGAGTGGTCGTCCAGAGTTGCTGGCCACACTGCTTAAGGAAATAACACGAGCATCTGGGGTAGTTTTAATAAGTGGAAGTAATAAATCGGCAAGTAGGGCGTGTCCAAGAACATTGACTCCAATTTGCATTTCATAACCTTCATTAGTTTCACCAGGAGGCGTTGCCATCAATCCGGCATTCAGCATTAAAGCGTTCAATTGTTTTTCATTTTTAAGAATATGATCAGCACATGCTCTTATGGAGTCAAAAGAAGAAAGGTCACAATGTACATACTCGACTTTATCTCTAAATTCCAAATCAAAGGAATTTATAGCTTCTACTGCTTTTGCTTCTGAACGACAGGCCATATATATGTAATAACCCTCGTTGAGTAATGCTTGTGTACTTGCGTAACCTAGCCCTGAATTTGCGCCTGTAATGAGTGCTATTTTCATAAAGTAACCCTATGTGTTGTAGGTTTATATGTGCACTTGAATGTTGTTTAATTTAATTTTTCTATAAATTTTTTAAATTACTTCTCCCCCCATTACGCCTTACGATAAAAAAATTAGTTAGAATAAAAATTGTGACCACTGAAGAAAATTTTGTAGAGACAACATTTCAATCATCCCTTCCAATTAAAGGATACTGCCATGAAGATTTTCAAGAAGTAGCGGAAACCTTTATACAAAACTTTGAAAAATATAAAGAGATAGGCTCATCTCTCTGTGTTGTTGTAGACGGAGAAATCGCTGTAGATTTGTGGGCAGGACATAAAAATAAGGAAAGAACAAATGAATGGAGTGAGAAAACTCTTTCCGTTGCTTTTTCAAGCACCAAAGCAGCTCTTGCACTTTGTGCACATTTATTGATAGATAGAGGAGAGTTAAACTCCAAAGCAAAAGTAAGTGACTACTGGCCTGAATATGGGCAAAAAGGTAAAGAAGAGACAACAGTAGAAATGATTTTAAATCATTCAGCTGGACTGCCTGCACTTAAAACTCAAGTAAAAGATGGCGGATTCTTAGATTGGGATTATATGACTACATTGCTACAAGAGGAAGAACCTTTTTGGAGACCAGGTGAGGAAATGGGTTATCACATGATAACTAGTGGTTGGCTCATAGGAGAACTGATTAGAAGAGTATCTGGAAAATCATTAGGTCAATTTTTTAATGACGAAATAAGTAAACCACTTGAACTAGATTACTGGATTGGCCTTCCTGAAAGTGAAGATGAGAGAGTTGCGAAAGTTACACCTTTCAGGTCTAGTCCATCTGATAAGCCAAGTGATTTTGCGGATGCTTTTAGAACGGATTTAACTTCTATGCAGAGACTCGCATTAACTAATACAGGTGGATATGACTACAACGCAACAGAAACATATAGATCTGAACTCGGCGGCGTCGGCGGCGTAACTAATGCTCGGTCTTTAGCTGGCATGTTGACTCCCCTTGCTCAAAACAACGAGAAGCTTTTATCAAAAAGTTCAGTTAAAAGACTGAGTACGCCCTCTGTTAATTCAGATATAGATAATATGCTTCTTTTTCCAACTAATTTTTCTGAAGGGTTTATGTTACACATGGATAACCGAGATACGTTTAAAGGAGAGGGTGGTTCTTTTATTATTGGCCCAAATGCTTTTGGACATGTTGGTTTCGGAGGAAGTAGTGCTACCTTTGCTGACCCAGATCATAAAATTTCTTTTGGTTATTTAGTGAATAAGTTGGGTGGAGAGTATTTAATTAATGAGAGAGCACAAAGCCTGATAAATGCTTC
>CAXHFF010000071.1:0-4604 GCA_964016255.1 uncultured Acidimicrobiaceae bacterium | reverse complement strand
ATGGAAACGTTATCAGCAAATTGTTTTAATAAAGAGCCATATTTTTTTTTATCTTCATTGCTTAAGTTGGCAAGTTTTGCTCGTTCTTCAGAAAGAACTGAGCCTTTACCCAAATAATTTTTTTCTATTTGAGGTAATTCAGATATGTCTTTTATGTCATCAAGGCTTAATAAAAATGATGCATAGATTTTATCTAAATTAACTTCAGCCATTTAAGTTATCTTTAGCAACTTCTACTAATTTTTTAAAACCTTCTGGATCATTGACAGCTATATCGGCAAGAATTTTTCTATCAACTTTTATATCAGCATTATTTAAACCAAATATAAATTTTGAATATGATAAACCATGTATTCTTGCAGCTGCATTTATCCGACTAATCCATAGTTTTCTAAAGTCACCTTTTTTGTCTTTTCTATGTGTAAAAGCATCTGCTCCTGCGTGCATAACTTGCTCTTTAGCTGCTCTTAAAGTTCTACTGCGTGCTCCGGTATAACCCTTTGCCTGCTTCATAGTTTTTCTTCTTGATTTTTTACTGTTTACAGATCTTTTAATTCTGACCATTTAACTCAACAACTTTCTAATTTTTTTACTATCACCTTTAGATGCTTCAACGTCTCGTTTTAACCTAGCCCAGGTATTACTTCCTTTAGCTAATTTATAATGAGAAGTATGCGCTCTACGTCTCATAAATTTTCCCGTGCCACTGACACGAATCCTTTTTGATGAACTCTTATGTGTTTTATGTTTCATTTTCTACCTCCGTTTGGTGCTAGCACCATAGTTAATGACCTTCCATCTGGACGAGAAGTAGACTCAACTTCAGATATTTCACTAAGTTCATCTTTTAATCTATCTAGTATTCTCTGTCCAAATTCTGGATGTTCTGCTTCTCTACCTCTAAATCTCATTGTAAATTTTACTTTATCTCCATCACTTAGGAATTTTTTTGATTGATTAAGCTTAATCTTGTAGTCATTAGTATCAATTTTTGGTTTAAGTTGAACTTCTTTGACGCTTATTTTGACTTGATTTTTTCTCGATTCTTTAGCTTTTTGAGACAACTCATATTTGTATTTACCATAATCCATTAATCGAGCAACGGGTGGTTTACTTTCTGGAGAGACCTCTACAAGGTCTAGTCCAAGTTCCTCAGCTACAATAATCGCTTTTTTCAATTCTAAAACTCCAACTTGTACGCCATCAGGTGCAATTACTAATAACTCCTTTGACTTAATGTCTTCATTTATCTTAAGTTCTGGTATAACTTTCTCCTCTCAATAAAATAAACAGCACGAAGCTGTTAATTTACCATACTATTTTTCACAGTAGGTGGAACATTGTTCGCTTGCTTTAATTATATACTATTAAAAAGTAAATCAACTAAAAATATCTTTTAATGCGGTTGCTGCTTCTTTGCCTTTATTAGTGCTTTCTTCACATCTTTTTTTTGCCTGATCAAGATTATGAACATTGAGGATACAATTTGCAATATAAATATCCTTATGAATAGTTAAATCAATAAGTCCATTTGCTACGCTTGAAGATATGTATTCGTAATGGTCCGTGTCTCCTTTGCAAATAATGCCTATAGCAATAAATTTATCAAAAGAATCAACTAGAGAATTAATTTTATATACAGTGTCCCATGCTCCTGGAACACTAAAAACTTCATAATTAAAAGTCCCATCAAGAGTTGATTTTGCTCCGTTAAGAAGTTTTTCGGTGTATTCGCTGTAATAATTTGCAACAACTATTCCAATGTTATTCTTCGTCATAATTGTGTCCCATTTTATTTTTTTTAGTTTCAAGATAGTTAGTATTATCGTCAGTAACTTTTCCAAGTAATGGTGTTCTTTTTGTGATATTAAGACCGAATCCCTCGAGGCCAGCTCTTTTAGACGGATTATTTGTAAGTAAATTCATGTTTGTGATTCCTAATTCTCTTAAAATTAGAGCGCCTGTTCCATAATCTCTTTGGTCCATTTTAAAACCTAGTTTAATATTGGCATCCACAGTGTCATCTCCCTCATCTTGAAGAGCATAAGCTTTTATCTTGTTTCCTAAACCTATTCCTCGCCCTTCATGACCACGAACATAAAGTAGGACGCCAGCTTTATTTTCAACAATTTTTTTGAATGCAGCATCAAGTTGATAGCCACAATCACATTTTTTGGAAAACAAAACATCTCCTGTAAGACATTCTGAATGGACCCTAACCATTGTTGCTTCTTCTGATAAATAATCTCCATGTGTCAGTGCAATGTGCTCCGTATTATCATTATTATCTTTATATACATGCGCTTCAAATTCGCCATGTTCTGTTGGTATCGTTGATTTAGAGATAAAAGAAACTGTTGTTTTTGTTTCAAGCCTATATTCAATCAAATCTTTGATTGTCCCAATTGGTAAATCATGCTTTTCAGCAAATAGCTCCAGATCTTCAAGCCTTGCCATTGATCCATCTTCATTTATAATTTCACATATTACTGCCACTGGATAGTGATCTGATATTTTACATAAATCAACTGCAGCCTCTGTGTGACCGGCTCTTCTGAGAACACCTCCATCCATAGACTTCAATGGAAATATGTGTCCAGGAATACTAAAATTTTCTCTTTTCGCATCTTGTTTAGTTAGGCCAATAATAGTTTTATATCTATCCTCTGCAGAAATACCTGTAGTTACTCCTTCTCCTTTCAAGTCAACTGAAGCTGTAAACTGAGTTTCCATTTCATTGTTTACTCCCTGCATAAGCGAAAGATTTAAATTTGATGCTATTTCAGATGATATTGGTGCACAAACTAGACCTTTAGCATGGGTAATCATGAAATTAATATGATCAGGTGTTAAGTGCTTTGCAGAAATTACTAAATCACCCTCATTTTCTCTGTCCTCATCATCAATTAAAATGATCATATCTCCTTTTTTAAAGTGAGAAATAATTTCTTTTATGTCACTTATCATTTAAAGCTCTTTCAACATACTTAGCCATAATATCAAATTCTATATTCACAGATGAGCCAACCTTTAGATTGTTGAAATTTGTACGATCAAATGTTTCTCGGATAATGGAAACTGAAAAATTATCATCAGACGGATTAACAAGTGTTAATGAAACTCCGTTAATAGTTATAGACCCTTTGTCGACAATATATTTAAAGTTATTATTTTTAAAAAAGAAATTCCAGAGATCATCTGAAACTTTTTCAATATCTGTAACTGTTGTAAGAGTATCAACATGTCCTTGAACCATATGACCACTCATGAATGTCTCCATTGTTAAGGGGAGCTCTAAATTAACATTTACACCATTTACATAGTTATTAATTATTGATCTTTCTTTGGATTCCGTGGATACTTGAAAATTAAGATATCCCTCTTGGTACCTCCTTAAAGTTAAACACACGCCATCTACAGCAATACTTGTACCTGATTCGTGGTTTAGAAATTTATCTGAATCCGGAGAAATAACTAGATTTTCTCCGTTAAGAGATTCAACAGTGCCAACACTTTGTATTATTCCAGTAAACATTAATTCTTAGTATAAGTAGTTAAAAAATTATCCATAAGTTCATATTTACTTCTTATCTTAAATCCATTGTTTAAATGTTGATTATATGCATTACCTATATGCATTCCATCTTGAATTGAATGTAGACTTTTAAATTCATAGATAGAGTCTATTTTATCTTCATTTAGGTAAGAATTTATAATCTCCCTACCTCCCTCAATAAAAATATTCCTAAATTTTTTATCCTTAAAATATTCTTCAACTTCATTTAAAGAATTAGTAAAACAATTTACATTATTATCATGTGAGGGCTGGCTGCTTAAAAAAGTAAAATGTGGGTATTGGTTCATGGCTTCATTTAATAAGGTAGTTGAACTACCCCATAAAACTATCGGAAAAGGATTGAGATCTAAGTTCTCAAAATTATCTAAACGGACATCTAATTTGGGTTTATCATTTAGAAGTGTATTTTTACCAATAAGAATACAGTCTGCTGTAGCCCTTAAGTAATGTACAATCTTTAAAGATATTTCGTTGGTAATGTATTTCGAATCAGTTGAATTATTAGTTATATATCCATTTTCAGACATTCCAACTTTTAGCAAATAATGTATATCTCTTAACTCAGCATGAATATTTTCATAATAAGGATTAAGTAAATTATTAGCATTTGGTTCAATTTCAACAGAAATATTATTATCTTTTAGTAAAGAAATACTCTTACCGTTAGTTCTTTGGTCCAAATCTATATCTCCGATAACAACTTTTTTAATCCCCTGTTCAATAATCGCTTTTGCACAAGAAGGTGATGAATCGCTATGAAAACAAGGCTCGAGTGTAATATAAAGTGTGTCTGAATCTTGTGCTTCCACTTGCTCAAATATATTCATTTCAGCATGATTATTACCTTTTCTTACATGATTTGAGATAGCTTTAATATTTCCAGTTTTATCTGTTAAAACAGCCCCGACTCTTGGATTTGGATACGGATTAACCTTTAAGGCTTCAGCAATAGCTAGCGCCATAGGTTGAGAGTAACCTAAGTACTCTAAATTATTTACCAAATATAGCTCCACCCTGTACCGCTATA
>CAXHFF010000070.1:0-4650 GCA_964016255.1 uncultured Acidimicrobiaceae bacterium | reverse complement strand
ACCCCCCCTGATTGCTTATCTTGATCTTGGATTAAGGGATATTTCTTCTTCACTTGGTGAATATTTTTTTTTCTTATGATATCTAAATTCCTGTTCTGTTTTGCAATTACAGATAGGAGCTCTTGGGTCACAAATGCATTTAAGTGTTAAGTCTTGCATGAATGATTTCACAATTTTGTCTTCCAAAGAGTGATAGGAAATACAAATTATTGCTCCGTTTCTATTGATATGTTGTTTTATACCATCTAACGATGTTTTAATTTCTGACAATTCATCGTTTACTTCAATTCTCAAACCTTGGAATATTTTTCTTATCGTTTTATTTGTAAATATTGGATTTTGTCTTGGTATAGAATCTTTGATTAAGTTAACCAAGCCTATAGTTGTGCTTAAAGGGCGATGCTCAATAATTTTTTTAGCTATCTGAAAAGCATATTTTTCCTCGCTGTAATTATTAAAAACTTTTAACAACCCTTCAAGTGAATATTCATTTAATACATCTTTTGCTGTTAGGCTTGAGTCTTTGTCCATTCTCATATCTAGCTCAGCATCCTGCTGAAATGAAAAGCCTCTTGTGGAGGAATCAATCTGATGTGAAGATAAACCAAAATCATAAAAAATTCCACTTATGGGGGTTGTTTTTTTTTGAACCAAATATCTTGGAATTTCTGAAAAATTTAATTTAATGACTTCGTCCTCAGCTTTTTTAGCCTCTATTGCCTCATTGTCCCTATCGAAGCCAATTAATTCTAAATTATCAAATTGTTTTAGTTCCTGGAAATGTGAACCATAACCGTATGTTGCATCTATAAACACTCCTTTTGGAAGTGCTTCTGCTATTGAAGTAAGCTCTTCAACCATTACACCACTGTGTGGTAAATACTCTGCCCTGTTTGTATTCATACCCAGCTCTCTAGAACTGGCACCAATTGGAAAGTTGGGCGGAGTAAGGGTATTCCAATTTAGTTGTCTAGAGAGCTGGCTATGAACTTATCCTTTCACTTCATTAATATTTGCAAATGCATTATCAGAATCACTTTGAATTTTTTTCCATATTTTAGTTGCCCAAATTTCTATAACTGGACCAGATCCTGTGACAGTTACATCGTCATTTTCTTTAATATCACTGTAAGCTCTTAAGTTTTCAGGTATTTGGATCCTTCCTGCAGAGTCGAGAGAGGAATCCACTGCACCAGAAAAAAGTGCTCTTCTTAATTGTCTTGAAGTTTTATCAGTTGAAGGCAAAGAAGCCATCTTTTCAGATTCTTGATTCCAGTTCTTCTTTGTCAGAATTTGTAAACAATTATCTAGTCCCTTGGTAACTACACAGCCCTGTTGAAGCTCTTTCCTGAACTTAGAAGGTATAACAACTCTACCCTTCGAATCCATTGTATGTTTATATTCACCAAGGAACACTTTTCCGCCTTTCGTGCCTTGAACCACTCTTTGACATTATATGACACTTTATGACACTGTGCAACACAAAAAGGAAAAAAAATTATTTAAGTACTAAGTACTCTTTCCAATCAGGATCAGGATTGTTTCCAATAATTGTTTTTATCCAAAAGTTTCCACCTGGGATACTGGGGGACTTTTGAAGATGTAAGCTAGTTTTCCCTAAAAGTTTGTCAGCTTTTAAAAGATTACATTTTTTACAGCATGCAACTACATTACTCCACTCATGAGAGCCACCTTTAGACTTAGGCATAATATGATCTATTGATTCTGCACTATCACCACAATATTGACAAGTAAAAGAATCTCTTATGAAAATATTTTCTCTATTAAGAGCTACCCTCCTGGCATACGGAGCCTTGACATAATAAGTTAAGACAGCGACTTTAGGTATGGCGATTGAACGCTCGACAGATCTCAACATAATGTCAGACTCTTTTAAGACATTTATTTTTTTACTAAATAAAAGTGCGAGTGCTCGTTTTGGTGTTGCAAGTGAAAGAGGTTGGAAAGTAGAATTTAGTATTAAAGTCTTATGCGTATTTATATTACCCACAGTTATTTACTGTATAAAGGTTAAGCTTGCATTTCTTGATTATTGACATCTTCTTCTACTTTAGTAAGTAAGTTGAGAAATCTTTCTTTATCAAGTTCAAATTTTGAAACATCTTCTTTGACCTCTTTTGCTATGTCATCGATTGTCTCAAAGAATGCAAGTTGTCCGGACTTTAGTGCATCAAAAACCTGCTCTTCTTGAACTGAATAAATTGTCTCACCGTCTGAAACTAGTTTCACTTCCGATAGTTCTGAAATAAGGTTTCCATTTTTTGATAAGTATTTCCATGCTCGTCTAACTCTTTGTATACTCATTCCGTTATCTAAGAGAGTTTTCACTACTCTGAGAGAAACTATGTCCCTAAAAGAATATAGTTTTGGAACTCCTGGCTTACCATTTGATGACTGAATGCTTGGTGATACAAGTTTAACCTTGTCCCAATATCTTAATTGATGTGACGTACATCCAGTTAAATAACTTGCTTGCTTTGATGTAAAAGCATCTCTTTTCAAAACCTTACTCCTAAATAGTGATGTATATTAAATTTAATTAAATCTATTTAGTTTGTCTAGAGGTATCTTTATTTCTTATTATTGAATAAACTTGCTTAAAGTTCCATTCATTTATATTTTCAGCTTTGAGTAAAGCTTTTGTATTTCTTACAAAAACATATCCAGATACAGCCATTAAGGCAAAGCCAGCCATAGCAATAAGTGGTTGTACTATATAGCTGCCTAGCATTGTAAGTAATCCAAGAAGGAAAGTACCAAAAGAGATCATAGATCTTGTTCTTGAAAAATTTGATAAAGTCGAATTTTCAACAGTCTTAGCTAAGTCAGGATCTTCTTTAGATAACTCTTGCTCTATTTGTTTTAAAATTTCTTCTTCTTTTTTGTTTAATGCCATGTTTGAATTTTAATATAAATTGAAACTACTCTGTAATTATGAGCAATTTATTTTTAAGACATGGCGAGGTTAATAATATTAAGAATATCATGTACAGCGACATTCCAGGATATCGCTTAAGTTCAAAAGGAATCTCCCAAGCAAAAGAAGCGGGTAAATTCATAAAGGATAATTTTGAAATCGATAAGATAATATCTTCACCAGTTTTAAGAGCAAGGGAGACATCTAAATTTGTCACAGAATTTTTAAAGGTGGAAATTGAAATTTCTTATAATCTTTATGAATGGAGTGGCGTAATTGGGTGGACCGGAACAACTTATGATGAATTTTCAAAGACACAAGATTATCCAACATATATAAATAATCCACTTGAAGTAAATACTAATGAATCTTTAGAGAGTGTTTTTGAGAGAGTTAACTTACTAGACGAAAATAAAAAGAATACGCTATTTGTATCTCACCAAGATACTATTAGGGCTTTTACATATTATAAAACTAGTGCAGAGACATTTAATGAGAATAAACCAAACCATTGCGGAATCCAAGAAATTAAAAATGGTGAAATATTAAATCATCCTTACTAAGACATAGTAAGTAGATAATAAAGTAAAATTAACGCTCCACCAAAAAAAGTTGAAAAACTAGTAATCCCAACCACAGGTTCAAGAAATTTAAAAAATCTAGATTTAAAGATTTCTAAATATTTTTCAACAATGAACCTACTGAAAATAAATGCACCAAAGCCTGCAACAATAAAATAAACAAAACTTAATAGCGTTATCCAGGGATTAACAATAACCATATTAAGCTAAACTTAATATCCTTATGAAATTTAGCAACAAATCTAAAATAATTGTTTACCTGATTACAGCCTTTTTTGCCAGCTATATTGGATATGTTCTTGGTAATGCTTTCTGTGTTTCTGATTGCTTAACAGACATTCTTTTAAATATACTAATTTCCAATACAGTTGCATTGGGAGGGGTTTTTGTTCTAGTTAACTTATCTGAGAAATCTATTACTGAATGGAATCAAATGTCTACTGAGGAAGAATAGTTAACTGCCTCAATTATAGACTCCACTTCTTTGTTATCTACATCTTGATGAAAGACTAATCTAATAATATCTTTTTTAATATATCCTGAAATTATATTATTTTCCTCTAATTTTTTTCTAAAAATTTCAGCAGACTCGGGTGTCTCAAATTCAAAAAATAGCATGTTCGTATCTTTATATGTAACTGTATGAAAAGCTCTATTAACTTTTTCAATAGAGTTATTTACCAATGCTGCTTTCTTATGATCTTGAACTAGATTGTTTCTATTTTCTATCGCATACCTTGCTGCAGAGGCAATAATACCAACTTGTCTCATTCCTCCCCCGAGTTTTTTTCGAAACTCTCTGGCTTCAGTGATAAAATCCTTGTTGCCCATAAGCATGGAACCTACAGGTGCACCCAAACCTTTAGAGAAACAAAAAGTTAGACTGTCACAATATTCACCATATTTAATTGAGCCTGGTTCAGTAAGAATTGAGTGCCAAATTCTAGCACCATCAACATGGAATTTTAATTCATTAGATTTAGAAATTTCTGATAAAGTTTGGATATGTTCAAATGGAATAATACTTCCTCCAGATGCCAAGTGTGTATTTTCTGTTGCTAACACTTTTATTAAAGGTTTATTGATTTTAGATTCATTTATTGTGTCTAAAAGATTCTCTAAATCATAAAC
>CAXHFF010000069.1:0-4650 GCA_964016255.1 uncultured Acidimicrobiaceae bacterium | reverse complement strand
AGATGCATTTGAAGCTGCCTACGCAGAAGTTTCTGCTGACGGTGAGCCTACATTCATCTTTGCTCCACAAGCTTATGATGCAGTCATGTTAATGGCTATATCTGCAGCAGCAAATGGTGTAACTGGTCCCGAAATTGCTTCCGGATTAGTTGAAGCTTCTTCAGGTGGTACTCAATGTATCGGTGTTGATTGTATAGCCTTAGCTGCCGCAGGAGAAGATGTGGACTACATGGGTGCATCTGGTGATATCAATCTTGATGCCGCTGGTGATCCAACTGCAGCTACATATGATATTTGGACAACTGAGGGTGATACTAACCCTGTTCTTAAATCAGTAGACTTCGGTTCATAATTCTTCTTTAGAATTAGAAAAAGGCCTGTGAAAACAGGCCTTTTTTTTACAACTTTCCTAAATATAAGTCAACTACACGAGGATCATCAAGTAGGTCTGTTCCTTTTCCCTGATAAGCATTTCGCCCTTGATCGAGAACATATCCTCTGTCACTAAATTTAAGTGCTCTTTTCGCATTTTGCTCAACAAGTAGTATTGAAACTCCATTTTTATTAATCTCTTTTATTGTTTTAAATACATCATCTATTGCCATAGGTGAAAGTCCTGCTGATGGCTCATCAAGTAGCAAAATTTCTGGTGATGTAACTAACGCCCTTGCGAGTGCCAATATCTGTCTTTGACCTCCTGATAAATTTCCTGCTTTTTCTTTCTTTCTATCAGCTAACAAAGGAAAGTCTTCAAAAATTTTTAATATACTTTCTTTTCTATTTTGGGTTAGTGACCACGCTCCCATATCTAAATTTTCCTCAATTGTGAGAGAGGGGAAAACATTTGCTACTTGAGGCACATAACCTACGCCTTCATTAACAATTTTATGAGTCGGTAGGTTAGTTTTCTCAATACCTTCTATATAGAATCTTCCAGCTGATATATTGATTAAGCCCATTATTGCTTTCAAGAGTGTGGACTTTCCAGCCCCATTAGGTCCTATTATTGATACAACTTCCCCTTTTGATACAACAAGATCTATCCCTTGTAAAATATTTAAGCCTTTTACGTATCCAGCTGCTATTCCGTTACATTCCAAAACAGGTTTAATCATTGCTAGTACCTAAGTATGCTTCTATTACTTTTGGATTCGATCTCACATCTTGAGGTTGACCATCAGCAATAACACTTCCCTCTGCTAAAACAACTACTCTATCTGAAATTTTCATAACGGCATCTATGTTGTGCTCCACCATTAAAATTGTTATTCCACTCTTAGAAAGATTTTGGATTATCTCAAGCAAGTCCTCAGCAAGTTTCGGATTGACTCCAGCCAAAGGTTCGTCAAGCATTAGTACGTCGGGATTTTTTATCAAGGATCTACCAAGTTCTAATAACTTTTTCTGACCGCCGGAAAGTTCTCTAGCATAGGAATCAGCCATCTGATGAATGTTTAAGTCTTCCATGATTTGAAATGATTTATCTTTTAGAGATTTTTCATATTTTCTATTTTTCGAGGTTTTAAAAATCGAGTTAAGTAAGGAATCATTTTTTATACTGGAACCAGAAAACATTAGATTTTCTAGCACTGTCATTCTGTCAAAAACCTTTGTAAGCTGAAATGTTCTTACAATTCCAAGTCTTGAGATTTTATATGGCTGACTTCTTGTTATATTTTTATTTTTATAAAAGATTTCTCCAGTGTCCTCTTCCTGAAATCCTGAAATTAGATCAAACAAAGTTGTCTTTCCTGCGCCATTGGGACCAATTATTGAAGTTAAGATATTTTGATCAAATGTAAGATGCTCTACATCAACGGCTTTTAACCCCCCAAATGTTTTTTTTAGATTATCTATACGAATAAAACTATTTGACATTTAACAACAGTTCTTCCTTCTTGCCCAGTAGACCGCTAGGTCTAAAGATCATCAAGATCATAATAAGCAACCCTACGAGTGCAAATCTAACACCCGCTAATTGCTGACCATCAGCATTCTCAAATATTAATGCGGCTAATTTATCAGTTTCAGAGATTATCGCCCAGAATATTATTGAACCAAAGATTGGACCTGTAAGACTTCCAACTCCTCCTAAGATCATTATTGCCCATACGTAAAATGTAAGGAGCGGTACAAATAACGTAGTCTGCACTGAACCATAATTGAATGCTAAGAAGACACCAGCTAAACCAGCTATACCCGCTCCCAACATAAAACTTTGTAATTTCAGCCAAACAGCATTTTTACCCAAAGCCCTAACAGCATCTTCATCTTCTCTAACAGCTCTCAGTGCTCTACCCCATGGAGATTGGTTTAATCTTTTTATAAGTATTAATGTAAAAAATATTGAAACCCAAGAAAGTAAACCAACCCAGATTTGTGCTGGGGCAAGCTCTAGTTCAGCTATAAACTCATCAAAAAAAAGCGGTCTATATTGTTGTAGAGCTGAAGAGAAATTTATTATTCCATATACTCCACCTGTTATAGATTCTAAATCTCTTACTAGCAGTCTGAATATTTCTGCAGCAGCAATTGTAACTATAGCTAAATAATCTCCTCTAAGTCTTATTGCTGGGAGACCCAAAAGAAGTCCAAAAAGTGCAGCTGCGACTATGCCAATTAATAGCGCTGCAAGAAAAGGTAACCCATTTTCATTAATCTCCCCTTCTCTCCCTGCGGCATGGGGTATGAGTAGTAAAGTTACATATGCACCTACACCCATAAAAGATGCGTGGCCAAAATTCAATAATCCTGTCATTCCAAAGTGTACATTTAAACCTATTGCAGCAAGCGCATATATACCTGCGAAAGTAAGTAGATTACCTAAGATTCGTAAAGGCCCACCTGGGTTTAGATAGAAAACTATTGAAACTGAAAATACTGTGAGTAATAAGGTAAATATCCACTTTCCTGAAATTTTCATGAAATTCTTTCTTTTTGACCAAATATACCCTGAGGTCTAAAGAGCAATATTAAAATCATGATTGCTAAAGCTACACCATTTTTAGCCTCTGTATGACCCTCCATAAAAGGTAGAGCAACTGAAACTTGTACAAAAATTCCGATAAGTAGTCCTCCCACCATAGCTCCAAATGAAGTACCTATTCCTCCAAGTACTGTCCCCGCAAATATAAGAAGTAGAATCAAAAAACCCATGTTATAACGAACATCGTTAATGGTTGATTGAAAAATACCAGCAAGACCTGCAAGCATACTTGATGAAATCCAAGTAAAAAGAATGATGTTATCTGAATTAACTCCTGAAATGCTAGCCAGTTCACTGGAGTCTCTGACTGCCCTCATAGCTTTTCCTATTCGAGTAAATGTTAACAATATTCCAACTATTATCATCACAATCAATCCGATGATTAAAACTTTAAAATTTCTAGGTGTCATGTCTATAAACCAATAAGTTTGACGTCTCTCAAGTTCCAATGGAAAGTTTTGAACTCTTCCAGTAGCAAATATTAAATATAGATGTCTTAAGAATATTGATAAACCAATTGTTACTACTAAAATTGCGATATTTCCTACTTCAGCTTTTCTTAGTGGTCTAAATAACAATATTTCTAATAGTCCACCAAACACCCCACATATCAAAACCGCTATGATCGCTGACAGAATAAAGTCCATTCCTAGCGGAGAAAATCTATCTAAATATATTATTCGAGAGTCAACAGGACTTGAAAAAAATAACGTAACGATCGCACCAAGAGCAATGATTTCGCCGTGAGCAAAATTTACTATTCGAGTCACACTATAAAGTAGCGATAAGGCAACTGAGGCAACTGAAATTATTATCCCTAAAAGGAGTCCATTTCCTAATTGATCAACCATAAAGCTCTTTCATTCATCATTAAATATTACTTCGGAACCATCAATAATTTCAACTAATAATCTGTATGATTCATTTACCTGATTAAGAGTTCCAATAGTAGCATTTATCCATGTGGTTGGAGTTTGAGCATTACCCGAAACAACAATCGGTAAATTTTTTGATACTGTAATTTCATAAACCCCATTCAGTATTAACTTCTCTAACTTAAGATTTTCTCCTAAATAGATTTCACCTGTTCCCGATAAGCTAGCATTACTTAGTTCTAAATTATCAAGACTGTAGTTTGAATTAATAGCAAAGATATCTAATTCCCACTTTGTTTTACTTCCTAATCCTAAATCCCAACCTTTCACTCGTAAAAGCGGGCTAGTTTCAACTCCTCTGAAAATAATTGCGAGAGGTTCTCCTTTCAAAGTTTCTACTGCTTCGGGGTAACCAGAAGATCCTGGTTTATTAATAATGTCGACCTTATAACCATTTCCCTGAATAGATTTTAAGTTAACCGAATTATTTTCATTAATTATAACTTTATAATTGTCGACTTCGTTAAGAGTTAAATTATCAAAGGAAGATTGATAGGAGTATGTTCCAAGAAAGGATGCCTTTGTAAGGTGACCAAGTAAAAATATTAAGCCAACTGAAATCAAAACGGCATATGAATAAAATTTTATAGTTTCCGTGATAAATTCAGATCTAGGGATTAAAACCAAGATCATAGGAATAAGAGTCAGAGGCCAGTAGTCAAGATAGTCATAGAGTATTGAAAGCCTTAAAAGTCCAAAAAAATATAATGAAATATGCAAACCAATAAC
>CAXHFF010000068.1:0-4673 GCA_964016255.1 uncultured Acidimicrobiaceae bacterium | reverse complement strand
GACGTCATTATTTGTCAGACCTAGAGGACTTCATTTAGATGAAAAAAATATTATATATGATGGCAGTGCAGTTTCTGCATCATTATTCGATTTTTGTTTGTATATATTCCATAATGCAAATATAAGATTAAAAAATGGTCTAGGAACCTATTTTTATATTCCAAAGTTAGAGACTGCTAAGGAATCTCAACTATGGGAGGAAGTTTTTATCCTTGCTGAGGATAAATTAAACTTACCAAAAAGTACTATTAGGGCAACCGTATTACTAGAAACAATTTCTGCCTCTTTTGAAATGGAGGAAATTATATACTCGCTAAAAGATCATTCCTTAGGTATGAATGCTGGACGGTGGGATTATATCTTTAGTGCAATTAAAAGATTCAGAAATGATAAAGAAATCATTTTCCCGGACCGTAATCAAATCACTATGACTGTTCCTTTTATGAGATCGTATACTGAGTTGCTAGTTCAAACGTTACATAAGCGTGGAGCTCATGCTATTGGTGGTATGGCTGCTTTCATACCTGACCGTAAGAATCCCGACGTTACCGAAGAGGCATTTATTAAAGTTAAAAATGATAAAAACAGAGAAGCAAAAATGGGATTTGACGGATCATGGGTCGCTCATCCAGATTTAGTAACTATTTGTAAAGAAATATTTACAACACATCTTAATGGGAAAGACAATCAAATCTCATTTATACCAGACTACGAAATAACAGAGGACATGTTACAAAACTTTGATATTGAAAATGCAGTTGTTACCGAAGAAGGTATAAGAACAAATATTAAAGTAGGAATATTGTATATACAATCATGGTTGTTGGGCCAAGGTGCAGCAGCACTATTTAATCTAATGGAGGATGCGGCAACAGCCGAAATCTCACGTTCACAGCTTTGGCAGTGGTTTCATAAAAGTACAATCACAAATGAGTCCATCGCAATTGATAAACCATATCTAGAAACTATTATTTCAGAAGAGGTCCAAAATATTAATGAGACCTCTGGAAATTTGTCAATGTTGAATGAAGCTGTAGAACTCTTCAGTAACTTAATATTTAATGATGAATTTGAAGATTTTTTAACCATTCCAGCTTATAAACTCATAGATTGAGTATTTTCTAGATTTATTGTCCAATAAAGAAGATATTTGTTAATATTTAATTAGGTAATAAGCCTGTTACCTCAAAAAAGAGTTCGAGAAATCGAGCTCTTTTTTACTTTATTGTTATTAAGTTCATCATTAATACAGTCCTGTCCTAGATTATGTATATGATAGAGTCAGTACTTTCAAGAATTATTCAAGGTGCTTTATCTGGAATTGGAATAGGTTTCCTGTTTTATTGTTATCCATTCATTCGACATTTAATTTCGAGAGAGTATCGTTTCCGTTTCTATCAGTCTGAAGATAAAAACATTGCCTTCAAAAAAGAATGTATTAAATATCTTAAAATTGGCCTTACTTATGGTTTTATATATGGACTTATTATGGGAACTATCATTGGACCGTTCGGTCAACGGAACGGTATTTAATATTTAATTAACCTAATAGTATTCTTACCGAAAGCAGTATTGACACGACAACTAACACTGGACGTACTACCTTTTCACCGTTAGAAATTGCAAATCTTGAACCTAAGTTTGCGCCAGCTATCTGTGCTACCGCCATTACTAGTCCAAGTTCCCAAATAACATAGCCTTGAATTGCAAAAATAATAAACGCTGCAAAATTGGATGCAAAGTTCAGCAACTTTGTTATTGCTGTTGATTCCATTATTGAAATCCCTTTTACAATCACGAAAGCTAGTACAAAAAATGATCCTGTGCCTGGACCAAAAAAGCCATCATAAAAGCCAATTGATAGAACAATTAGATTAAAAATAGCTATAAATTTAGAAGAAGTTGAAACTGATGACGGCCCTCTGTTGAGTATAAAAAATAAAGCAGCTGATATTAATAATATTGGGATTATCTTCTCTAGTAAATCATTGGATATTCTACTTACAAGAAGAGTACCGATCATTGATCCAACAAAAGATAAACCGAAATAAAGTCTTTTTTTTGGTTCTGTTAGTAAATCATTCTTGTAGTAATTATATGTCGAAGTAAAAGTGCCAAAACATGACTGAAATTTATTGGTAGCAAGTGTATTAAGAGGATTAAGTCCCACCAGGAGCATTGTTGGTGTAGTAAGCAACCCACCTCCACCAGCAATTGAGTCAATTACAGATGCAATAAATGCTGCTATAAATAAAATTATATAAGTGTTCGTGTCCAAAGAAAATTCCATAATGCTAACTTTAAAGAAAATTAAATTTTCAGTATAAAAATAATCAGAAAATCTTGGTTGGTATAATTTTATATGGAATATTTTGCTGCAATTGATCAAGGAACTACTAGTAGTAGATTTATTGTTTTTGATCAAGATCAAAATTTAGTTACTAGTCATCAGATAGAGTTTGAGCAAATTCTACCTCAACCTGGATACGTTGAACATGATCCAGAAGAAATATGGAACTCTGTTCTTACATGTGTTAAAGAAGTTTCTAAAAATTTTGAATTATCTCGCTTAACTTCTATAGGTATAACAAACCAAAGAGAAACAACTATAGCTTGGAGAAGATCTACCGGAAAACCTCTTCATAATGCAATAGTTTGGCAAGATACTCGTACTCAAAATATATGTGATCAGATACTAGGAATTTCTGAACTTAAACCAGAGTTTGATAAAACCGGTTTACCAATCGCTACGTATTTCTCTTTATCTAAGATAATATGGCTAACAGAAAATATTGACGAAGTTAAAAATGCGCAAATAGATGATGATGTATGTTTTGGTACAGTCGATGCTTGGTTGATTTATAAATTAACAGGTGAATTTATGACAGATGTCACTAATGCAAGTAGAACCCTCTTGTACGATTTATATAATTTAGATTGGAATGAAAAAATATTAAATTATTTCAGTATTTCAAGATCATCATTGCCTACAGTTAAACCTTCATTATCTATTTTTGCTCATAAAACTGATATCTTCGGAGACGTGCCTCTGTCCTCTGTACTTGGTGATCAACAAGCATCACTCTTTGGTCACAATGGATTTTTAAAGGGTAGTATTAAAAATACATATGGAACAGGGTGTTTTCTTTTGTGTAATACTGGCAATGAAATTGTTAAATCAACTAGTGGACTACTGACAACGATTGCATATCAAGTTGATAACGAACAACCAGTTTATGCACTAGAGGGCTCCGTGGCTATCGCAGGGGCTTCCATTCAATGGCTTCGAGATAATCTTGGAATAATTAATAAAAGTAGTGATGTCGAAAAGTTAGCCCTCGAAGTAAAAGACAATGGTGATGTTTACTTTGTTCCTGCATTTTCAGGTCTATTTAGCCCACATTGGGACCCTACAGCCCGAGGTACAATAGTTGGGCTAACACGATATTCTAACAAATCTCATATAGCAAGAGCAGTGTTGGAATCAGTAGCTTTTCAAACTAATGAGGTTTTAATTGCTCTTAGTAAAGATTTAAATCAGGACCAGCTTGTTTTATCCGTAGATGGTGGAATGGTTAATAACAATCTATTAATGCAATATCAATCTGATATTAGTGATATACAAGTTCAGGCACCTAACCTTTCTGAAATAACTGCATTTGGTGCAGCTTTAGCCTCTTATACCTTTATAAAAAAAACTAATTTAAAAACTATACCCACTTCTAATAAAAGTATTAAAACATGGAGTTCTAATATGAGTGAGGAAAAAAGAGAAAATTACCTTTTGTCATGGAATAAGGCTGTAGAGAAAGCTAAGAATTGGCTTTAATAAAACCACTTACATATGTTTATGTCTCTTTTTTTGTATTTGCTGGTATAAACCATTTTTTAAATCCCAATTTTTATGATTCGTTAGTTCCCAGGTTTATACCATACCCACGATTCGTTCATCAAATGACAGGTATTATCGAAATAATCCTTCCACTTTTTTTATTAACTCGATTCAGGCAACAGGCTGCAATAGCAATGATTATTTTTTTAATTTTAATTTACAGTGCAAATCTTTATGTTTGGATTGAGGAGTTGCCCTACGGTAACAGAATACTTACAAACGTAGAACATACATACAGACTTTTACTTCAAGTTGCATATATAGGATTTGCTTTTATTATTTATCGATATGAGTAAATATATATTTCCTGAGAACTTTATCTTTGGTACAGCTGTAGCTTCTTATCAAGTCGAAGGGGATATTTACAATAATGACTGGACTCATTGGGAAAATAAAAAAAATTCGGTCTGCTATGAACCTTGTGATGAAGCATGCAAACATTTTGAACTATTGGATACTGATATTGAATTATTAGTGAAACTTGGTATTAAATCTTTTAGATTTTCAATGGAGTGGAGTAGGATCCAACCAACAGAGGATACATTCAATGAAGAAGCAATAAGTCACTATGTAGAAAAAGCTCGTAAATTGATAGATAAAAATATTATCCCAATTATTACTTTTCATCATTTTACTACTCCTGATTGGTTAGAAAAATATGGTTACTGGGAAAGTTCCAAAACAACTGAAGCATTTGTCAAATATGTTGAAAAAATGATGGGGGAGCTACCTCAGGATATTAAATATTTTAATACAATTAATGAGCCTGGAATCTTTAGTA
>CAXHFF010000067.1:0-4764 GCA_964016255.1 uncultured Acidimicrobiaceae bacterium | reverse complement strand
CTACACGTGTGTTCTCGTCGGCAGCGTCAGATGTGTATAAGAGACAGATTTTCTTTTTCTTCAGAGCCTACAGCCGCTATTGTCTTGAGGCCCATAATTTTTCCTAATTGTATTGCTGCAGTTCCAATTCCACCTGAACCACCTAAAATTAAAAGTGATTCACCTCTAGAAGCTTGAGCTCGTCTTTTCAAAGCGTAGTATGTTGTTCCGTAATTAATCGGAAGACTAGCACCTGCGTACGAAGTTACTTTCTCAGTTATGGGTATGATTAAACTTTTATTTATTGATACATATTCTGAAAAACCACCTATTTCTGGCAAGCCGATTACTTTTGTGCCTATTTCCAGATTTACATTTTCTCCAACTTCCTCAATATATCCACAGACTTCATTACCCGGTATAAAAGGAGGCTCTACAACAACTTGATATTTCCCTTGAACTAACAAAGCATCTGGATAATTAACACCAGCCGCTTCTACTTTTACTAGTACGTGATCATTAGACACCTGTGGCTTATCAGTATCTTTTATTTCTAGTAATTCAGGATTTCCTAATTTTGTACATACCACACTCTTCATATCTACTCTCTTTCTTTGATGCCCGATAATTTTTTAGCAAAATCTTTTTTTTCTTGCATGTCAACTTTTCTTGAAATTTGAACTCGCTGAGCTTGTGGTGATCCAGCACCATGAAGAGATTCAGTAAGATAAGCAACAGCATTTCTACCAAGTGTCATATTTTCAATTAATCGTAAAATTTTAACTCTATCTTCAGCATTGATATCCTTTTTTCCTTTTAAATATTTTTTTAAGTCAGATGACATTGCGCCCTCATTGAAATCAATGCCTGAAGGCATTGAGCCGACTAATCCACCTGCAAGATCCTGCGCTAATCTTCCAATTTCATAAGTCTCTTTTGTAACATGTTGCTTACACACGTTTGCTAATAAATCATCATTAATAAAGTTTCCCGATTTTGTTTTCTTTCCCTGCAGAGAGGAAGCAATACCTGTTGCGTATATTGTTTCATTGAGTTTATTCATTTCAACTATTTTGTCTTTAATATGCGATGCTTTTTCAACACCGTTGTATTCTGCAATTGTTGCAGCTGCTCCAATTAGTACATCACCTACACCAGCTTTACATACATAAGATCTTCTGTGGTAAGTTGTAAATCTCTCTACAAGCGTTGAGGCAAATTCATGTTCACCATTCATGAAAATATAGTCATTTGGAATAAAAACATTATCAAAAATGACCATTGCTTCTTGACCTGCAAAATATTTATTTCCTACATCATATTCTCCAGGCTCCATACTTCTTGTATCACATGATTGTCTTCCATAAATATAGGTTATTCCTTCAGCGTCAACAGGAATTGCCCCAACAATAGCGTAATCTTTATCTTTGTCTGACAATCTAAGAGTTGGCATAACAACCATCCAGTGAGAGTTTATACACCCTGTTTGATGAGCTTTAGCTCCTTTAACGTAAACACCCTTTTCGGTTCTCTTAACAACACGTAGATATAAATCTTCATCTTCTTGTTCATGAGGTAATTTTGATCTATCTCCTTTAACATCAGTCATAGCCCCACCAACTATAAGATTATATTTGTGCATTTCTGTAAGAAAGTTTTCAAAGTTTTGGTGATATATTGTATTACATGCTTCATCAATCTCAAATGTTATTGAGTGCAATGCATTAAAAGCATCCATTCCAACACATCTTTGAAAACAAGTTCCAGTTAATTGTCCAAGTTTTCTTTGCATTTTATTTTGCATAAATAAATCTTCATTACTCCGTGCAATGTGAAGAAATCTATTAATAGATTCACCAGTATAAGGGGAGAGAACAGACGCTAACTCTGGTTCCCTAACAGCTAGTTCGTATGTTTCTGCCATAGCTTCAACACTTGGCTTAATTATTGGATGACTTAGAGGATCCTCTACAAGTTCACCCATAAGGTATATTTTCAAATTTCTTTCAGATATTGACTTTAAATATGAATTTTTGTCAATGATTTTCTCCATAAAGCAGTATAAGGGTTGCTTTAAAAATCAAAAAATCGAAATAATAATTTATAAAATTTAGGAATAAATATTGGTATTTAAATTACTTCAAATAAACCGGCAGCACCCATTCCACCACCTACGCACATAGTGACGACGACAAACTTAGCATTTCTTCTTTTTCCTTCAATAAGAGCATGCATTGTCATTCTTGCACCGGTCATACCATAAGGATGTCCAATAGAGATCGATCCTCCATTAACGTTATATATACTTGGATCTATTCCTAATGTATCTCTGCAGTAAAGTGCCTGAACAGCAAATGCTTCATTAAGTTCCCATAATCCAATATCATCAATACTTAAATTAAATTTCTCCAATAAATTTGGTACAGCCAAAACTGGGCCAATTCCCATTTCCTCAGGAGCTAAAGCAGATACAGTCATTCCTCTGTAATAACCTAATGGATCCAATCCCTTTTCCTCAGCTTTTTTTGCTTCCATAAGGACAACTGATGCGGAACCATCTGAAAGTTGTGAGGCGTTACCAGCAGAAATAAATTTACCGTCACCATAAACTGCCGGAAGTGAGGACAAACCTTCAAGGGTAGTTTCTGGACGGTTGCCTTCATCTTTAGAGAGTTCAACAGATTCTTCCGTTATCTCTCCAGTTTCTTTATTTTTAACGAGCTTAGTTGAAGTTGTTTTAATAATCTCATCAGCAAATTTACCAGATTCTTGACCAGCAGCTGTTCGTATTTGGCTCTCTAATGAATATTCATCCTGAGCTTCCCTTGAAACATTATATTTTTCAGCAACGTGATCAGCTGTTTCAATCATTGGCATATAGGCGTTCTGTTGCATATCCAATACAACTGGATCAGAATCAAGCCTAAAATCTGCCGTTTGAACTAGTGAGATAGATTCAATACCACCGGCGACTACAACATCCATATTGTCAGTAATTATTTGCTTTGAACCTGTCGCAATTGCCATTAGTCCAGATGAGCATTGCCTATCGATGGTCATTCCAGGCACACTATCAGGTAGTCCAGCTGCCATACCGCTTAATCTCCCTATATTTAAAGCTTGGGTACCTTGTTGTTGAGCACAGCCCATAATTACATCTTCTACCTCAGAGGACTCTATATTTGCCCTAGAAATGGCTTCCTTTATTGAATATGAACCTAACGTAGGTGCAGCAGTATTGTTGTATGCCCCTCTATAAGCTTTTCCTATTGGTGTTCTTGCAGCAGATACAATTACAGCTTCTCTCATTTTTCCTCCTTAAATATTTTTAAATTACTCTTTTACAATGTATAAAGTTAATGCCTCAGCAATTGCGGCAGGTTTCTCAACACCTTCAATTTCTATTGAAGCAGTTGATTTAACCAACCATCTTCCATTTTTTTTATATTGCGCATCTGAAAGAATAAATTTTGCTCTTATTTTAGAGTTAACTGGTACAGCTTCCATAAATCTGACTTTATCTAGTCCATAATTAACTGCAGTTTGCATATCCGCCGGCATAAAACCTGAAGTAGCTGACATATAAGAAAGCAAGCTTAGAGTTAAAAAGCCATGGGCTATAGTTGTATCCCAAGGTGTAGGAGCTGCTTTTGCTGCTTCAGGATCAACATGTATAAATTGGTGGTCATTTGTAGCGTCGGCAAATTGGTTTATTCTTTCTTGTGTGATTTCTATCCAGTCAGAAACTCCAATTTCTTCTCCAATATGATTTTCCAGTTCGTTTGCTGGGATGACATTCATAAAATCTCCTCTAATAAATTATCATTATTTGCTTTTTTTAAAAAGTTAATTGTACTTTGTCCAAAAGCATCTATTTCATTTTTATCTGTATCACCATAATAACCGAGAGAATATCTTACGTATACGCCCTCCATAATCATTGCATGTTTCCAGAAGGATAATCTTACATAAAATTCTATATCCTTAAGACTTAGTGAGCACTCATTTTCATAAATTGATAAAATTTCTTTTCTACTTAAAAAACCTTCACTTAGAGATGGTGAGTATATAAATGGAGTATCAAGCTCATCCTTATTTGACCAAGAAGCAATTATCGTTCCCAAATCTGCAAGTGGATCACCAAGAGTGCACAGTTCCCAATCTAGAATAGCGGCAACATTGTTGTTCTTTATACGTACATTATCAAGACGATAGTCTCCATGTACTAGACTTACTCTTTGTTGTTCAGGAATTGTCTCTAGTAACATATTTGTTGCATTATCCATAGATTCTAAGTCTCTTATCTTTTGTGCTTCAAACTGTTTGCCCCATCTTTTTAGCTGTCTTTCAACATAATTATTATGTTTACCTAAATCTTTTAAATCCGTATTTAATACCTTAAAATTATGTAGGTAAGCTAAATTTTTTATAAGAGATTCTGTTATCTCTTTTTTATCATCAGTAGAGTATTCATTTGCAACAATGTTGTCTGAGATAGTATCTCCATCGACATATTCCATTATGTAAAAATCATCTTCAGAAATCTTTTTATCGACATAAATCAGTAAGGCTTTTGGCACTTTAATTTGATATTTGTATAACTCTGATATGACTCTAAATTCTCTCTGCATATTATGAGCTGATTCCAATTTACTACCAAAGGGTGGTCTTCTTAGAACATACTGGTTGGAATCATCATATATTTTGAATGTAATATTTGATCTACCAACTTTAAAACGTTCGAATTTAAAATTTATATCCAAATCAATATTTTCGGAGATACAT
>CAXHFF010000066.1:0-4826 GCA_964016255.1 uncultured Acidimicrobiaceae bacterium | reverse complement strand
GTCTCGTGGGCTCTGAGATGTGTATAAGAGACAGTACGATTGATGGGTTACTATTTAAGCAAGTAATAACAGCAACAAAAATTTCAGGTGGTTCTGCTAATAATGTAATTCCTTCTCACTTAAATTTAAATATTAATTTTAGATTTTTACCAACTCAAAATGAATCGGAGGCCTCAAAGTTCATAACTGATACGTTTTCAAAATATGGAGATATAAACATTAAAAATAGTTCGAATGGTGCAATGCCTAACTTGCAATCTAATCATGTTAAAAATTTTATTAAGAACACAAATGCTGAAGTTACACCAAAACAAGCATGGACGGATATTGCTAGATTTTCTCAAGAAGGTATTCCAGCAGTAAATTTTGGTCCTGGAAATCCTCTTTTAGCCCACTCTCCAGATGAATTTGTTAATACGAGTCAAATAGTAGAATCATATGAGTCAATCGTTAAATACTTAAAAGGTTAATAAAATGGCAGATAAAATTGATATCGAAAATGTAGCTAAATTGGCATCACTAAAACTTAATGAAGAAGAGAAACAACACCTCGAAAAAGACCTCTCTATGATTATTGATCATTTTGCAGCATTAAGTGAAATGGATTTACCAGATGACAAAATAAGCATCCATCCACTCGGGATGCATTTAAATCTAGCAGAAGACATTGCGTCTAAATTTCTCACTCATGAACAGGCTTTAAGCAATGCTCCTGAATCAAAAAATGGCCAATTTGTTGTTCCACCCTCATTGGATTAATAATGGTTAATCACAAACTGCCAATTGCGAAGATTAATCAATTATTTAAAAACAAAGAATTAAAGCCTTCTGAGCTTTATTCTGAAGTATTTGAGCGAGCAGCAAACACTGAGGCGGTCATACATGGTCATTTAACTTTATTTCAAGAAGAAAATATTCAAAAAGCACTTGATTCAGATAAACGGTATGAAAAAGGTAACAATTTAGGAACACTTGATGGAATCCCTATTGCAATAAAAGATAATATTAATATTTCAGGTCACGCTACTACTTGTTCATCAAAAATGCTATCAAATTATATTTCACCATATGATGCAACTGTTATTACACGGCTAAAAAAAGAAGGGGCTTTATTCACAGGAAAAACAAATTTAGATGAGTTTGCTATGGGTTCCTCAACAGAGAACTCAGCTTACGGACCCACTAAAAATCCATGGGATTCCTCAAGAGTTCCGGGCGGATCTTCAGGAGGCTCTGCAGCTGTCGTATCTGCTGGTTCAGCAGTTGCTTCATTAGGAAGTGATACGGGAGGCTCTATCAGACAACCAGCATCCTTTTGTGGTGTTGTTGGATTTAAGCCAACATACGGTACTGTCTCTAGGTATGGACTTGTTGCATTTGCCTCATCATTAGATCAAATTGGGCCTATTACTAATAATGTTGCAGATGCCAAATTAATATTTAATTCCATGAATGGACATGATCCACTCGATGCAACTTCTTTAACAGAATCAAAAGCTAAACAACCAAAACTCAAAAATGCAAAAGTTGGAATTATAAAAGAGTTAATGGGAGACGGAATCTCCGAAGATGCAAAAAAAGAGGTTCATAAAGTTGCTAAATTAATGGAGTCTGAAGGACATGAAATTGTTGAAGTTTCGCTTCCATTAACAAAAATGTCAATAAGCATCTATTACCTTATTGCACCAGCTGAGTGTTCTGCAAACCTCTCAAGATTTGATGGTGTTAGGTATGGCAACAGAGTAACGGGTAACACTAGTTCAGAAATGATGGAGTTAACTAGAGCTAATGGATTTGGTCCAGAAGTCAAAAAGAGGATACTCTTAGGAACGTATGCACTTTCTGCTGGTTATTACGATGCATATTATGGTCAAGCTCTAAAGGCAAGGGCCATGATGAAAAAAGAATTTACTGATATTTACAGTGATGTAGATTATCTCATATCTCCGACCACTCCTTCAGATCCATTTAAGTTCGGAGAAAAAACTGATAATCAGCTTGAAATGTATATGTCAGATTTATGTACTATCCCTGCCAATCTTGTTGGGATGCCAGCAATAAGTATTCCCACAGGACTTTCTTCTCAAGGCCTTCCATTATCAGTTCAACTAATGAGTCCTGCCAATACTGACAATACATTATTAGATTTCTCTCAGTCACTAGAGTCATTAGTTTCATTCTCTGATAAGCCAGCAATCAATGGAGTTACAAATTGAGTATTATCCCGACTATTGGAATGGAAACACACGTAGAGTTAAAAACTAACTCCAAAATGTTTTGTAGGTGTCATGTCCTTGATACAGATATGCCCAATGAAAGCTTATGCCCAACCTGTTTAGGATTACCGGGATCTTTACCTGTACCAAATAAAAAGGCTATTGAGTTTATAACCCTTTTAGCTTTAAGTACTAACTGCAGCATTACAAATGATGGAATGTTTCATAGAAAAAATTATTTTTATCCAGACTTACCTAAAAACTATCAAATATCTCAATTTGACCTACCAGTAGGTACAGAGGGTTCGTTGGAAGTTGTTGTAGATGGAGAATTTGGGACTGTAGAAATAGAGCGTGTCCATATGGAAGAAGATACTGGTAAAAGCACTCACATAGGATCTGGAAGAATAGACTCAGCAACTAGTACTCATCTTGACTTTAATAGAGCTGGTATCCCACTAGTTGAGGTAGTAACAAAACCCTTAATAAAGTCTTCAAAAGAGGCAGTCGCCTATATAGAAGAACTTAGACAATTAGTTATAGACTTAGGCATCTCAGAGGGAAAATTAGAAAAAGGTAATCTAAGATTTGATGCTAATATTTCAGTCGCATACGATGGAGATAAGGAGTTGGGGACAAAAGTAGAAATCAAGAATATGAACTCTTTGAGATCCTTAGAAAAAGCTATTGAGTATGAGATATCACGGCAAACAAAAATGCTTTTAAAGAAAGAAAATATTATTCAAGAAACACGACATTGGGATGAAAAAAAAGAAGTTACAACTTCAATGAGATCTAAAGAAGGCAGTGCAGATTACCGTTACTTTTCCGATCCAGACATTCCAAATATGATTTTAAGCGAAGATTTTGTGAGTGAGGTCAAAAGTAGTATCCCAGTCTTACCATCTCAGAGACGAAAAGTATTTATTGATAGTGGATTAAGCATAGAAGATTCAAATAATCTCGTAAAAAGTCCAAATTGGATAGGAGATCTTTATAACAGTGTTTCTAGTGTAACAAATGATTCGAAAACATCATTTAATTGGATAACGGGAGAGCTTCAGGGACAGTTGAGAAAACTAGAGCTAAAATCCATTCCCTCCTGGCTTACAGCTAAAAACTTAAGTGAAATAATTACACTAGTTAAAGAAAATAAAATATCTTTCACCTCTGGAAAAGAAATTCTTGGCAAGTTAATTGAAGAAGAATTAGTTCCCGAGGAGTATGCGGTAAAAAATAAACTTATACAAGAAAACAATATTGATGAAATTAGCAAGATGGTAACAGACGTTTTAGATAGCAATGAAGATGTCTTGGAGCGTATATCAAATGGTGAAGATAAACTTATCGGCTTTTTAGTAGGTCAAATTATAAAACTTTCAAAAGGGAAGGTTAATCCATCAGTTGCAAAAGAACTTTTACTTAAAGAGTTAAATTCATAAATTGACTTACTATAGTTGCCCCAAGTAAACCAAAAGCCCCTGCAGCTAGATCATCATAGAGAACGCCTTTTTTCCCTGGAAGTTCTTCCATTTTAGCAACAATGTTTGGTGACTTTAAAATATCTGACGCTCGGAATATAATAAAGCCAGTAATTAATGGTAATAATTCAGATGGTGATGCCAAAGAGGCAAGACTCATCCCAACTATTTCATCTAAGGTTATCCAACTGGGATCATCTGAAGCAGCGTCATCATCAACCGAAATGAAAAATATTATCGTTAAAAACATAAATACAAACAATAACCAAATGGTTTCTAATTTCAAAAGATAAACTAACAATGCAAAAATTAATGATGCAAAAGAGCCACCTCCTTTTTTATCTTTAAATAAAGCATTCCATAATAGTCCAGCACCAAAACCTGAGGCAATAAAAGTTTTCATATTTGAATATTAGTATTTTTTATGGCTTCATTGGATAAAAGGTGTAGTATTTGTAATTAATATGGAAAAATCGGACTTTATTTGGCTAGATGGTGAACTTGTTGAATGGGATAATGCAAATGTAAGTGTCATGACTCATACACTACATTATGGCACAGGAGTTTTTGAAGGTATGAGAGCTAGAAATACTGATAAAGGAACTGCCATTCAATTCTTAGATGATCATGTAGATCGTTTGTACAGATCTGCGGAAGCTTATAATCTGGAAATCCCATTCAATAAAAATGTAATCACTGATGCCATTAAAGAAATAGTAAAAGTCAACAAACTCAAGTCTGCTTATATTAGACCTCTCGTTTTTTTTGGTGATGGAGAAATGGGACTTCTCCCTCAAGATATTCCTGTAAGGGTAGCAATAGCCGCTTGGGAGTGGGGAGCATATTTAGGTGATGATGCTGGAAGCAACGGTGTTAACGTTTGTATTTCAGACTGGCAAAGAATAAGTCCTAAAAGTTTTAAACCTTTTGCTAAAGGTGTTGGTGGATACATGAATTCAACATTAGCAAAAATAGATGCAGTTAAACAGGGTTATGATGATGCAATTATGTTGAGTGACAATGGCACTGTTGCAGAGGGAAGTGGACAGAACATATTTATATATAAGAATAATGAGCTTATAACTCCATCAATTGAAACGGGTGCCCTAGGAGGGATAACTAGAAAAAC
>CAXHFF010000065.1:0-4863 GCA_964016255.1 uncultured Acidimicrobiaceae bacterium | reverse complement strand
AGCCAAATGGTTTTAAAACACCAAACCATATATAAATGATTCCTAAGGAATACCTCAATAAAGTTGTACCCCATTTACTCATAAAATTTGAAATGAATAAATCTAAATCATTAAATGAATTTATGTTTTTCCTATGATGATTTTATTTAAATAGTGATATATCGAAAATTAAAAGGAAATATAAATATAACATTTATTAAATATTTTCAGATTTTATAGAAAATAAGTCTTTTGAATCCGCAGTTATAGATGAGACATATCCATATGCTAAAGGTAAAAGTTGGCTTATATAGAATTTCGATATAGTAACTTTGTTTAAGTAATATTCCTCATTTGTATCTTCATGCATTTTATTAGCCAAAATTGCAGCTTTTGCCATGTAGTAACCACCAAGTACCTGTCCAAACACTCTTGTATATGGTGTTGCTGAACCACTTACTTTCTGTAGATCACCATTTAATCAATTAAGATTTAATTTCTTTGTTACTTTATTTAAGTTATCTGTATGGATATTTAAAAGGTCTCCTAAATATTCTAAATCTTTAATTTCCGATAACTTTTCTGCTGTGGTTTTAAAATCTACAAAAAGTTTGTCGACGACTTTACCATTATCAAATGGAATTTTTCTAAAGACTAAATCTAATGCTTGTATTCCATTAGTTCCAGCATATATTGGCGCTATTCTTGCATCTCTGAAATACTGAGCAATTCCAGTCTCTTCGACATACCCCATGCCACCATATACCTGTATAGCAATTGAAGTGAGCTCAACACTAAGATCAGAAATCCATGATTTTGTTATTGGTGTAAGTAGTCCACAGCGTTCTGTACCAAAATCTTTTAAATCATCATCGGCATAATATGATAAATCTAACATCATTTGATTATCGTATAACATATAACGCATTGCATCTGTGTAAGCTTTAATCGTCATAAGCATTCTTCTTACATCAGCATGATCTATAATTGTTGAATTTTTAGCATCTTCTTTACTCATTCCAACTGGTCTACCTTGAACCCTATCAAGCGAGTATTGAACTGCTCCTTGTAAAGCTCCTGTTGCGCAAGATAAGCCATGTCCGCCTGCTCTTATTCTTGCTTCGTTAATTGTTGTAAACATATAGTTAAGGCCTCTATTTTCTTCACCAATTAAATATCCAGTGGAGTTTGTATATTCCATGACACAAGTTGGGCTACCATGAATACCCATTTTTTCCTCAATTGACAAACACTTTACATTATTTTGATTTCCTAGACTGTCATCGTCGTTTACTAAATATTTTGGAACAATAAACATAGAAATACCTTTAGTGCCTTCCGGTGCACCTTCTATTCTTGCTAACACCAAGTGAATAATATTATCTGTTAAGTCGTGTTCCCCTGAACCTATCCAAATCTTTGTACCAGTTATCTTGTAAGTACCATCTTCTTGTAACACCGCTTTTGTTGTTAAGTTATTTAAATCTGATCCTGATTGAGGTTCACTTAAATTCATTGTTCCAGACCAATCACCAGAAACTAATTTTGGTAAGTATTTATCTTTTTGCTGTTGGCTTGCGTGAAAATTTAATGCAGATATCGCTCCAATACTGAGTCCTGGGCCAAGGACAAAGGCCATGTTAGCTGAACATAGTATCTCCAAAGTAGCTCCTGATAGTGTATTAGGCATTCCTCCACCACCAATTTCATTAGGCAAAGATATTGAAGCCCATCCTGCATATTTAAATTTTTCGTATGCTTCTTTGAAACCCGGTGGCATTAATACAATTCCATCTTCAATAGTTGCACCATGGGTATCGCCTATAGAATTGATTGGTGCTAGAACTTCTTCTGCAAACTTTGCACATTCCTCAATAACAGGTAACGAAACTTCCTTATTAAAATCTTTAAATCTATCTACTCTATTTAAAACGTTGTAAGAATCAATAACATCAAGACCAAATACTATGTCTTTAATTGGGGCTTTATATTTAACAGCCATAACTTAATATTAAGAAATGGTTAATTTATCCATAATTATATTGAAAACTTTTTATATAATTTTAAAATATTTTAATGTCCTAATAGCAAAATAAATATCATAGATACTCTAATAAACGAAAAATATATCGTGTACAGAGGCAGAATCGAACTGCCAACCCCTTGTTTTTCAGACAAGTGCTCACGTATAATATATACATGAAAAGAATATATACATTTGGCCATGAACAGGTAGAGCGAAACATCACAGTTGGTGATATTATCGAAAACAAAAATAACAATTTAAAAATGACACAAGTAACAGCAGCTAATCAAGAAGAAGCTGAAATTATTGCAAGCCAAGAGATTGATATGATAATTACTGGAAGTGATTGGTATCAAGATGTAAGGAAAGGAGCTCCAAACACATTTATTACAGCAGCATTATTCGCAGGTAGGTTTATTACTCACGAGGAAATTTTGCGGGGAGCGTTTGATGTCATGATGGCAGGAGCTGATTCAGTACTGACACCAAGAAGTTTTGATGTTGTAGAAATGCTAGCTAAAGAAGGCATGCAAGTACAAGGTCATGTTGGTATGGTACCTTCAATGGCTACAAAGTATGGAGGAATAAGAACTGTTGGAAAAACAGCTGATGAAGCTGTTGCGATATTAAAAGATATGAAAAGATTAGAGGATGCTGGGGCTTTTGGAGCAGAGGTTGAATGTGTAGCTGAGGATGCGTTAATAGAAATTAAAAAACATACTTCTTTAGTAATTAACTCACTTGGATCAGGTTCGGGTGGAGATGTTATGTTTCTCTTCTTTGAAGATATATGTGGAGAAACTACAGGTATAAAAATGCCACGTCATGCAAAATCATGGGGAGATGGGAAACAGATAAAACGACAACTTAATGAAGAGAGATCAAAAGCTATTCAAGGATTTAAAACTGAGGTTGATAACAACACATACCCAGATAAGGAACATATTATTGAAATGCTGCCAGGTGAAAAAGACCAACTCTTATAACAACTTAATAAAATGTAATGAAAAATTGGCAAAAATTAGCCGTAAGTCTGGGGATTATGGGAATTGGCTATATCTTTATTATAAGATACGACACTTTGCCATATTATCAATTAATTGCTATTGCTGTCGGGTTATTTTATATTGTTAAACAATTTAGGAAATAAAACAGGAGTATTCTTTTTGTACTCTTCATAATCTAATTCATCTCCCCATCTTTTATCAGCACTTCTCTCTAACAAAGGTATTCCACTACCTTTTGAAAGCAAGGCATAAACAAAAAATGGAGATATTAATGCTACGTATCCAATACCATTCAAACTAGTTAATGCTATTAATGAAACACCAGTCCAAAGAGTAATCTCCCCAAAATAATTTGGGTGCCTACTTCTACTCCAAAGTCCTGTAGAAATATATCTACCTTTATTATTTAGGTCTTTTCGGAAATTTCTTTTTTGGCCATCAGCGATTACTTCAATTATGAACCCAGCAATCCATATAAAAACACCTATTAAAGATATAGGAGATAAAGTGTTTGGTTCATTAGAAATCATTGCAACGTAAACAGCTATGCACGTAAATGAGACCCACATGGCTTGGCCCGTCCAATATTGTAGAAAATGAAAAAATGATTGTTTTGGTTTGTCAAATCTAGTGTCGTGACCATCTTCAAGAATTCTTCTAAATAAAAATAGGCCTAATCTAAGTGACCAAATTAATACAACTATAAGTAAGACATTATCTGTTTGTGTTTTTGTAGGCAGTGAGAAATAGACAATTAATGCTGAAGATGAATAGGTTAAACTTCCAATAAAGTCATAATATCTCTCCGTTTGGTAAATAAATGCAAATATAAAACCAACAATTTGTACTAACCAGACATAAATCAAAATAAATTGGAGAATGTTAATATCAAATATTTCTAACTTTGTATCAGGAACGATTAACGATAAAAGAAAAATTATGGCTGTAAAGAAAATAATTAATCGTAAATGACCTAAGTTTTTAGATGACATTGTCTAAGTTTAAGTATTAGTTTTATTTAGTTACAAAAGAAAAAAGGGAATTCCCATCCTGGAGAAACCCCTCTTTTCTAAATGACCACTGTAAATTCCTTTATACATACTCATTTGAATTGAATACTATCCAAATAAACGGTCATTATTATATTATCTGATTTAATAAGATATGTTTAACCTCTTTTTTTTTAAAGTTCTAATTTATTAAAGGATAAAATAATAAATATAATCCAAATAAACTTTTCAAACCTTTTAGTAATCCAGAAATATCCATATCTGAAATGAAATATTTTTAATCTATTTACCACAGGTTTCATAAATGTGGGAGATACAAGATTTGAACTTGTGACATCTACCTTGTCGAGGTAGCGCTCTGCCAGACTGAGCTAATCTCCCTTTTTTCAAATATAGCAACAAAAATTAATTAAGTAAATCTCAACGTTCAACTGTATAGATGCGTCTACCAAATCTAAGCAGAAGTCGTTCGGCAACCTCTATTAGTAAATTTAAAACCCATAATCCTAAATAAGCGGATAGAAATACATTTATAAAATTTGAAAAGAGAATAATTATTATTACGTATATAAATATCCATGAAATTGTAAATTTAAATGAATATATGGGTGACTGTGAATTCATTAAAATGGTACTTCTGTATATTCGTTAATTAATGATGAATTCGTATTTTTGGGGTTATTTACAGATTTGCTTACTCTGTGGAAGTTAACTGTTAGATTTTTCTGTCCGGAGATAGCCGGATAAAGAGTATCTGTCCCGGTATCAGAAGTCCACAAATTTTGACTTTTATTGTTTAATATTAAAGGTGTTCTGTTGTGAATAGTTAATAATTCATCTT
>CAXHFF010000064.1:0-4975 GCA_964016255.1 uncultured Acidimicrobiaceae bacterium | reverse complement strand
GTGCAGCACCAATAATTCCAGAATCTTTTCCTTGCGAAGCAATGAATATCTCAGGAAAATTTCTAGATGGAAATTTGTATCTTTTTTTTATATCGCTTTGTATAAGCTCAATCAAGTCAAAAGGCTCAGACGACATAGTCCCCCCTAGAACAAAAGCTTCATTATCGAATATTTCAAACAAACTTAAAAGACCGTTTGAGATATTTTGAATTATCTCATCTCTAACATCAGTTTCTTGTGTTGTTAGGTTTAGAGTGTTGTCAAAAAGTACTGAACCAACATTTTTTATAGCAAATATTTTCGCAAGATCTGAATTTTGATTTTGTTTTGCTAGTTCTAAACATTTCTTTGTCCATACTGATGCTGCAACTGATGACTCGAAACTACCTTTTTTCCCGCCATCACCTTCTACTTCTCTATCATTTGAGGTAAGCATATGTCCAATCTCACCTGCATTACCTCGTCCCCTTAATAATTTTCCTTCTGAAATTATTCCTCCACCAACTCCTGTACCAAAAGTTAACATTATTAAATTTGAAAACTTATTTCTATGATTAAGAAAATATTCACAATAAGCTGCAACATTACCATCATTGTCTAGATGAAATTCGTACTCTGAAAAATTTGATAACTTTGAAAAATCAATTTTATATTTTAAATGTGGTCCGTACGAATATAAAGATTCTTTTTTATTGACATAGCCGGGCATGGCAACTGAAATATTATTAAAATTGTTTTCATTATCTGAAATAATTGAATTGATTATTTCTATAAAAGTCTCTTCTGTTTTTGGAGTTTCTTCACTGCCCTTATTCAA
This sequence comes from uncultured Acidimicrobiaceae bacterium, assembly GCA_964016255.1. Taxonomy (GTDB): domain Bacteria; phylum Actinomycetota; class Acidimicrobiia; order Actinomarinales; family Actinomarinaceae; genus Actinomarina. The sequence continues at coordinate 4,158 of CAXHFF010000064.1, read as the reverse complement.
GATTCTAAAATCTGAATCAACTACTCCATACTTTATAGAAGTTCCTCCAACATCAAATGACAAGATATTCATTCTATAAAAGATGATAATTCTAAATAGTTACTATTTGCACGAAAATAACCTACATTCAAACACTCTGTGCTTCCTAATCTCCAATATGAAGCTTGAGGTTGATGTACGTCTCCAAAAAAAGAGTACTTAGGTTTTTTATTTAAGATGTAATCATTTAAGCTATTCCAACCTTGCTCTTCCTTATTAGTTATGACATCAGTTATTAATTCTTTTATATGTGGTGGAGCATGGGTACAAATTATATCTACTTCACCAAGCTGTTGTAACTTCAATGAAAACATTTCTTCGGTAATCTCTCCTCTAGCATTAATTGGCGTAGGTACTCCCCCTCCGGCAAAACCTATTTTGAGATGCTTGTAATTTATAACTTGTCCATCAACATAATCTACATTTTTTGTCATAGTCTCTTTAATGATTTTTTCAGAATCAACATTTCCTGGAATAATTAAGACATCATAATTAACTAATGCCTGAAAGACCTCTTGGTACTGTCTGTAAATTGCCTCTTCGAGTTTGATTTTAACTTTTTCTTCATCTTCCTTAAACATTGAAGACCAAAGCTTTTTTCTTTCTTTAAAATTATGATCTTTTCTTAATTTAATAAGTTGACCAACAATTTCTTTTCCAAAAACATCCTGTGCAATACCTTCACCATTCCTGTAATCTATCCAATTAATTAAATCACCCAATATTACGATAGGTTCTTTTGTATTTGGAAGAGCTTTTATAGAATCTAATCCATGATGAACGTCAGAAATGAATAGCATTCAACTAACCTGTCACAGCCCCTTTGTCTGCTCCATGGACAAGTTTTGAATATTTATTTAAGACACCAGATTTATATCTAGGTGTTGGTTGAGAATAATTATCTTTTCTGATCTTCATTTCTTCATCATTTATATTTAAATTTAGTTCCCTTTTAGATAAATTAAGTTCTATTTCATCTCCATTTTGACAAATTGAAATTGGTCCTTCTTCGACACTTTCAGGAGCCACGTGTCCAATGCATAATCCAGTAGTTCCTCCTGAGAATCTTCCGTCTGTAATAAGTAATACGTCTTTTCCGAGGCCTGCACCTTTTATTGCAGCAGTAATTTGTAACATTTCTCTCATTCCAGGACCACCTTTAGGACCCTCATTTCGAATGACAACGACTTCACCTTTTTTGATCTTATTATTAAATAGAGCTTCCAATGCTTCCTGTTCACTTTCAAAAACATTTGCCGGACCTTTAAAAGTATCAATTTCGATTCCAGCAACTTTAACAACGGATCCGTTTGGAGATAAAGATCCATTTAGTATCGCTATGCCTCCCTCCTTTGAAATAGGATTGTTTGGCAAAGATACTACATCTTGATTTGAAGGTATTTCAACTCCTTCAAGATTTTCACCGACTGTTTTTCCGGTCACTGTGAGGCAGTTACCATCAATCAAATTATTTTCTAAAAGTATCTTTGATACCACAGGAACTCCCCCAATATTATCCAAATCAACCATGTGATATTTACCAAAGGGTTTCATATCAGCAATATGTGGTACCGTTCTTCCAAGCTGATCAAAAGTATTAAGAGTTAAATCAACTTTAGCTTCATGAGCTATAGCCATTAAGTGTAAGACGGCATTAGTGCTTCCACCAAGGGCTAAAACAGTAGTCACTGCGTTTTTAAAAGCATTTAAAGTCATTATATCTCGTGGCTTAATATCATTTTTTAAAAGATAATTTAACTGTTTTCCTGTATTTTCAGCTTCAGTGCGTAGGCGTATATCTTCAGCAGGTATTGATGCTGTACCAGGTAAACTCATTCCAATAGCTTCACCAACAGATGCCATTGTATTAGCTGTAAACATTCCTGCACAAGAACCTTGACCAGGGCATGCATTACACTCAATTTCATATAACTCATCCTCAGTAATTAATCCCTTTTCCATGGCCCCTATGCCTTCAAATACATCGACAATTGAAATATCTTTTCCTTTATAAGAACCCGGAAGGCTACTGCCTCCGTACAAAAATATTGCTGGCCTATTTATTCTTGCAGCAGCCATTAACATTCCAGGAAGTGATTTATCACAACCAGCAATAGTAACCATGCCATCAAATCTTTCAGCATGCATAACCAACTCTACAGAATCTGTAATCACTTCTCGAGAAACTAATGAGGCTCTCATTCCCTCATGGCCCATAGAAATACCATCAGAAACAGCGATTGTAGAAAATATTAAACCTGCAGAATCTGGACCATTAACTCCTGTTTTTGCTTTCAAAGAAAGTTCTGGTCCGGTTACATTACAGGGGGTTACTTCATTCCCTGCAGAGACAATACCCACCTGAAACTTATTAAAGTCTTCATCATTTAAACCAACTGCCCTTAGCATTGCTCTAGCTGCCGATCTACTAGGTCCTTTTGTTACATCGTCTGAAATTTTTGCCATAAATTAAGAATAGGTTAATTATTGTATTAAATCATTTCATTAGTCTTAGATATTCGTTTTTTACAAGTTCGCTTTCTTCAAGATCAGCATCATAATATTTTTCAATATCAGTAAATTTTGTAATTTTCCAGATAGCCCAAATTGAATAAAAGCGAATAATTTCAGAATTAGACTTTAGTAAATTATAAATAATTTTAACTGTATGTTCATCAGGATTATTAGCGAGTGCTATTAAAGCGTTCCTTTTTAGAAAATCTCCATTTCTTTTAGGAATATAGAACCAAGAATATTTTTCAACTAATTCTTCATTAGGCATACTGAGAATTTTTTTTAAATCCACTGTACTTGTTTTAGTTTCATCGAATTCTTTAGTTTGGCCTGGTGGACATGAAGTTAAACATTCATCACATCCATAAAACCTATTACCAATATTTAACCTCATCTCATGTGGGATAATATCTGGAGATTGTAGCCAATATGATATACACTTATTTGAATCGAGAGTATATTCCTTATCTAGAGCTCCAGTCGGACAAGAAATCTGACATAGGTTACATGAACCACATGAAAAAGTATTTTTTTCTGTATCTTCAAATTTTTCTTCAGTGTACAAATTACCAATCAACTGCCATGGTCCTATTCCTGGTGAAAGCATCATTGTGCTTTTCCCTTGCCAGCCAAGTCCTGATGAATTAAAAAAGATTCTGTCATAATGTTGAGGACTATCAATAAATTGTTGTATTCTAGTTCCTTCTCCTTGAAATAGTTCTGTAAGTAAATTGATGAAATTATCAAGGGGTTTGTAATGGTTTTCAGATGCAAATAGAGCTATTGCACCATCTCCAGCCTTGAAAGAGTGATTATTTGATGATCCTGGGGAGTAATTGTATGAAATTACAATACAAGATTTTGCCCATTCAAATTTATCTCCCAATCCAGAATATTCAGGATTTGAGAATGTAAATTTCATATTTGCATGCCTCTTCTCAGATTTAGCTTCTTGAATTAGTAATGATTTATCTATCAATGAAGGCAAAGAAATAACAGCTATGTTTATATCTTCTGGTATATGAATATTATGTAATTTGAGAAAATTAAATATGTTTTTTTCTTTCATTTTTATCAGCATTAACTATAGTTAGATTTAATGAAAAAACTATATGTCTTAAATACATTATTAGTGCTAGTGCTTATGTAGCGCTCACTTCTTTGTGTTGAGCGCCTCCCAAAAAAAGGGAGGTTTTTTTTTAAGGATGTTATGGAAGATAAAATGTTAACAGGTGCAGAGCTCGTTATTAGAGGGCTAGAGCATTTAAAAGTTTCTACGATTTTTGGTGTCCCAGGTGGCGCGATATTACCTGCATATGATCCATTGTACGATAGTCCAATTAGACATATTCTAGCTAGACATGAACAGGGTTCAGGTCATATGGCAGAGGGGTATGCACAAGCAACTGGTGAGTTAGGTGTAGTAATTGCTACTTCTGGTCCTGGAGCAACAAACTTAATCACTTCATTAAACAATGCTTTGATGGATTCTACTCCCCTTTTAGCAATCACAGGTCAAGTAGCTACAGAAGCTATAGGTAATGATGCTTTTCAGGAAGCATACACTGTTGGTCTCACCATGGCTGCAACAAAACATAATTATTT
>CAXHFF010000063.1:0-4979 GCA_964016255.1 uncultured Acidimicrobiaceae bacterium | reverse complement strand
ACGAATAATGACGTATTTGAATTGACATCTAACTCATACGTTTTTCCTTTTTCAACATTTTGATAAGATAGTTCTTTTTTATTGGCATCTATCAAATTGATATGACCATTAATAATATTGTTCCAAGTTGGAGTAGTGGAATCTTCAAAGTCAGCCATAAATACATCTGCACCAGAATTTAAAGCATTTATAATCATTTTTCTATCAACTGGACCAGTAATTTCAACATTTCTATTAGCTACATCTTTAGGAGGTGGAGCTACTAGCCATTCACTATCTCTTATAAACTTATCATCTGGAAATGAAAATTTACCTCCATTATCTAGAAATTTTTGAGTTTTAATTCTGCTAATAAGCAACTCTTGTCTTTTTTCTTCAAATGAAGTGTGAAAAGTTTCAAAAAAACTAAGAAACTCTTTAGTTACTACTTTTTCAGAATACTTATTGTTATTGATCTCAAACATTAAAATTGTTCCTCTTCAGTAGAACCAGTTAAAGCAAGCGTGGAAGCGTCACCACCACTAATAATTGTAGAAACTGTATCAAAATAACCAGCACCAACTTCTCTTTGGTGTTTAACGGAGGTGAATCCATCCTTTTCTAATTCAAATTCTTTTTGCTGCAGTTCTACATAAGCACTCATATTTCCACCCTTATATTTTGATGCTAATTCGAACATCGAGGTGTTTAAAGAGTGAAATCCAGCAAGGGTTATAAATTGAAACTTATAGCCAAAGGAACTTAATTTTTCTTGAAATGTAGATATTTCATCATCTGAAAGTGATTTTTTCCAATTAAAAGAAGGTGAGCAGTTATACGCTAATAATTTATCAGGAAACTTTTCATGAATAGCGTCAGCAAAATCTTTAGCATAACCAATATCAGGTTGTCCAGTTTCACACCATATTAGGTCCGAATAAGGTGCGTAAGATAAGCCTCTACTAATTGCAGCTTCTGGGCCATTTTTTACTTTAAAAAAGCCCTCTGGTGTACGTTCACCGAGTACAAAATGACTATCAGCATCATCAATATCACTAGTGATAAGATTTGCAGCTAATGCATCAGTTCTGGCAATAATTATTGTTGAGACGCCCATTGTGTCAGCAGCAAGTCGTGCTGATGTAAGTGTTCTTATGTGCTGGCTTGTTGGGACTAATACTTTTCCTCCCATATGACCACATTTCTTTTCTGCTGCCAACTGATCCTCAAAATGCACACCAGCTGCACCAGCCTCTATAAATTTTTTAGTTAGTTCGAAAACGTTTAAAGTTCCACCAAAACCTGCTTCACCATCAGCAACAATTGGAACAAGATAATCTGTATCGTTAATACCTTCTACTCTCTCAACTTGTTCAGCTCTTAAAAGGGCATTATTTATTCTCTTGGCGAGGTTTGGAGCACTATTACTTGGATAAAGTGACTGATCAGGATATGTAGTTTCACCTAAATTAGAATCAGCTGCAACCTGCCATCCACTCAAATAGATAGCCTTTAAACCAGCTTTTACCATTTGTACAGCTTGATTACCAGATAGAGCTCCTAATGCTGAAATCCAGTTATTTTTATTTTGTAAAGAAGAAAATAGTTTATTGGCACCATTTTCAGCAAGAGTATGCTTTATATGCACAGAATTACGAATTTTTACTACATCCTCTGCATTATAATTTCTAGTAACACCACTCCATCTTTCGTTACTAATCCAATCTTTATTGATTACGTTAGGATCTAAAAAATTATTCTCCATCATAAAAACTTTCATAAAGATCTGCTTTTGTTTTTTTAATATTGTTCTTAGCTTGTGTATTATTTTGTTCTTTCATTATTTTCCTTCCTAAAATAAAAAAACCGGGCATTTGCCCGGAGTTCAAACGATTGCAAACAGGCACTACATATGTATGTAACTCACCACTTGCACAACGTTATTAATTTTCATAATTTACATTATAACATATAAATTATAGATTGTGAAATAGTGCAGGAATTAATCTAAAGATTTCCATAAATGTAAACAAGCTATAGATCGATATGGTTTCCACAACATTGAATAAACTTCATACTCATCATGTTTTGCAGATAACGGTACCATATCATATACCTGCATAGCTTTTCTTAAAGCTGCATCTTTAGATGAGAATATATCTTTTTCACCAAGTGTAAATAATTTAAACATATTTAAAGTCCAAGGACCAACACCATATATAGATAGTAAATATAGATCAAAATCATTTTTGGATAACAAAGTCATATTATTTAGAAAGCTTTTAGTCTGAAACTCGTCTGTAATAGCTTTTATACTCTTTGCTTTATTCATTGAAAAACCTAATTTTTTAATATCAACCAAACTCAAGTCACTAAAGTGCTTGTCTTTAAAATACTGATCTTCAAAATGTTTAAGAAGGTTATTTGATATAGATAACGCTGCAGATGTTGAAATAAACTGACTGATAACCAAGTTGATCATTGAATGGTAATAATTCTTAGTTGCTTTTTTAACTTTGATATGTTTATTTTCAAGTATAAGATTTTTTAATTTTGGATCTTTTTCCATTAAATATTTTTCTTCATGAGAATAATTCATTATTAAATTGTAATAAAGTTTGTTTTTCTGTGAACCTAAATAGTGTTAGAATTACAAAATGGTTACACCTCACATAAATGCTAAGAATGATGCCTTTGCTGATTCAATACTTTTACCTGGAGACCCACTTAGAGCTAAATTTATAGCTGAAACTTTTTTTGAAAACAATAAAGAGGTAACAAACGTTCGTAACATACTTGGTTTTACTGGTGAATATAAAGGTAAACGAATATCAGTGATGGGCACAGGTATGGGAATCCCGTCAATATCTATTTATGCAAAAGAATTAATAACCGAATACAATGTGAAATCTTTAATAAGGGTAGGGAGTTCAGGTTCGATAGCAGATCATCTTGAACTCGGCGATATTGTTGTTGGAGTTGGAGCTTCTACAGATTCAGGTGTTAATAGGTCAAGATTTTTTGATGCTGATTTTTCTGCTACTGCATCATGGGATCTACTCCATAACTTTGTGCATACTGCCGAATCAATGGGTAAAGAAGTGCACGTAGGCAATATTTTTTCTGGTGACCTTTTTTATGATCCAAGAGAAGAAACTTTCGAATTAATGAGAAAAATGGGAATTCTAGCTGTAGAAATGGAAGCTGCTGGATTATATGGAGTAGCTTCGGAGTATGGTGCAAAAGCTTTAGCTGTTGCAACGGTGTCAGATGTAATATCTAAAAGCTTACAAATGTCCTCTGAAGAGCGTGAAATTGGACTAAAAACAATGGTCGAGATTACACTAGATTCTATTTAAAAAAAATTATTTTATACGTTCCAGTAATTTATTTCGTTTATTTATATCGAGAAATCCGGCTTTGACTGTATTGATTGTTATATTATAAATTTCTTCTTTTGTGAATGAGAAGTATTTAACAAGATTAAGAATTTCCTGTGACATTGTAATATTGCTCATAAGCCGATTATCTGTATTTATAGTAACATTAAATCCATCATCAAATAATTTTTTGAATGGATGGTCTGCTATTGAGTTACACGATCCGCACTGCATATTAGAAGTAGGACATAATTCCAATGGAATTTTATTATTGTAGACATATGCGGCTGCTTCTGTGTTAAAAATTAATCCAGAGTCAGTATTTATATAATCATTTACAATCTGTGAACCATGTCCAATTCTTTTTGAGCCTAAGTCAATTATTACTTCATGAATTCCCTCTTGTACTTCCCAATCTGCATGAAGTGTTATGTTAATATTATTTTGATGAGCAATTTCAATCGCATCTTTATGATTTAGAGCAGAGAATCCTACTTCTGGACCGGCAAGGTCAAAAGCAAGCACGTCTTTGTTTTCAATACATAGATTTATTACCTCTTTGGAATTATTTAAATGCCTCATAGAGCATAAAATAGCACCAGATAGAATATCGAATTCGTCGGTCCCATCTTTTATACCATTTAGTACAGCATTGACAACTTCAGTTGGCTTGAGAGAATTCTGACAATGCACAAGTGGAGCAAATCTTAATTCAGCATAAATAACCCCGTCATTTGATAAATCCTCCAGAGCCTCCATTGTTACCCTATATATTGAGTTTTCATCTTGCATAACAGCTATTGTATGGTCCCAGGCTTCTAGATTAATTGCTAAGCTTTTATTAGGTTTGGGTTCGATCCAATTTAAAAGGTCTATTTTGTTAGTGGTTGGTAATTTATCATAGTTTTGTTCTTTAGCAAGATCTAAGAGTGTATCAACTCTTAACCCACCATCTAAATGGTCATGTAAAACAGCCTTAGGTATATTCTCAATCCATTCATACATAACTAAATTATATTAAATAATTCGGATGCATGTCTGTAAAACAATTAACTAATTAACTGATATAATTTTTACATGAAGGACAAAGTGCCATCAAAAATTACTGGTTTTTTTATTTCTGTAATTGGTACCGGTGTGATATTGCGTTTTTTGTCAGTTATTATTGACTGGGTTTTCTTTTTTAATAGCGAATTTACATTAAAAGATTATGAAGACTTAGGATTAGTAATATTTATTATCTCCATCTTTATTGGGATTTTATGGCTTTATCGTATAAAAAATATTTCAGATTAGTCGACTAAAAGTGGATCGCCCCACTCCCAAGTGATACCCCCACCTTTATTTTCTTTTTCTATTAATAACATATCGTCATCCTCTATAGAAAATGAAAAATTGTAGTTTTCTTCGAGTCTTGATATTTTTATTGTTTTTGGTAATACAGCATATTTATTTTGTAATGCCCACTGCAATAAGAGCTGCGATTCTTTAACTTTATATTTGTTAGCAAGAGTTTTAAATTATGAATCTCCCGAGTTCCCTTCAGCGTCCATTTCAGAAGTTTTTAAACTATTTTCACCTTCTTTAGTTCTCCATGTTGATAGTGGAACTAAACTACTA
>CAXHFF010000062.1:0-5081 GCA_964016255.1 uncultured Acidimicrobiaceae bacterium | reverse complement strand
ATATAAAATAAACTTGTGATTGAAATTAAAAATCTCACAATGAGATACAAAAATGGAAAAGGTGTAGGAGATATAAATATCTCTGTTGATAATGGTGAGGTTAAGGGTTTATTAGGTCCTAATGGAGCAGGAAAATCTACAACTATGAGAAGCTTAATGGGATTTTTAAAGTCCTCAGAAGGGCATCTTTCAGTTGAGGGAATTAATACACTTGAAAACCCCGTTGAAGCAAAGAAAATTATTGGCTACCTACCAGGAGATCCACAGCTTCCTCAAAATCTAAACTCTAAGTCATTATTTAAGCTTGGTGCAGACATGAGAGGTATGTCTATAGATTATGCAATGGAATTGGCTGAAAAATTTGATTTAGACGTAAATTTAACAATTAAAGAACTTTCAAAAGGAAATAGACAAAAAGCTGCAATTATCTTATCTGTTCTTCACAAACCAAAAGCTTTAATCCTCGATGAGCCTACATCAGGTTTAGATCCCTTTCATCAGAGAACATTTTTTGAAATAATTGACGAATTTAAAAAGAATGGTGCTGCTATTTTGTTATCTTCTCATATAATTTCTGAAATTGAAAAAATATCAGACTCTATGGCTGTACTTAAAGATGGTGAAAAAATTTATGATGAGTCATATGAAACTTTTGTTAACAAAGCAAAAGAAGATGGTATTGAATTAGAAGATGCATTTTTTGCATTTTATGATAGGAGTAATGGTTAATGTTAAGTTATTTAAAATATATGTTGAGTGTTCCGAAAAAATTTATAATGACATGGGCTGTAGCTCCAGCCTTATATTTCACAATTTTACCCTTAACTTTTGCAAATGAAAGTGTTGAAGGTTTAATGATTGATACTCAAAAAGAAGCATTTAGGGGAATGTCTGAAAATGATACAATGATGAATTTTTTGGGAATAGATGATTGGGATAATGTTTTTACACTTGAAGGTATGGTCACGACTTACTTTTTAAGTTTATTTGGGGTTATCTTGGTTGCATTAGCCACTATTGTTTTATTAAATAAGATGAGTGCAAAAGCTGAAGAAGATGGAACATTTGAATTTGTTGCTTCTCTACCAATGACAAGAGCGACTGTTTACTTAACACATTCAGTTGTAGCTATTTTCTTTGGACTTTTCATAACCTTTACATGGACAAATATTATGTACATACCAATTGCAACAATGGAGTTAACCCAAACACTCGATTATGCCCCTTTAATGAGCGCAACATTAATGGCAGGGTTAGCAGGTGTTAGCTATGGTGTATTAGGTTTTGCTTTAGGTGCTTATACTGGAAAATCATCTTATGCTTGGGGTTTTGGTGCAGGGTTAATGGCTATAGAGTGGATAGCAAATGCCGTAAGTGGCACTAATGACTTGTTTCTCTGGATTGATGATAATATCTCATCCTTTGGAGCTTACGGGGCTCCCTATCAAGATGGTTTAATTGGTGGAGATATAGGTCTTGTATTAGCAAAAATTGCTATCTTTTTAATTATTGGTTTTGCTGGATTTAGAAATAGATCTTTAAATCTAAGATAAATTAACTTAATACAACTTCAGTAATCGCTTACAATTAGTTAATGCCAACATATTCAAAAACAATAACCGTTAAAGAAGATATCAAAACTTGCTTTGACTTTGTTGCAGATTTTAGAAATTTAAATAAGTGGAATCCTCATGATGAGGCTGAGCTTATTACAAAAGAGCCTTTGCGTGAAGGAAGTATTTTTAAGGTTAATACAGAATTCAACAACAGAAAAATGTTGCTTAAGTATGAAGTTATAGAATGGGGCGAACCGTTAAGGGCATCACTAAAAACAGAAACCAAAGGGTTTGACATAATCGATACACTTTTCTTCTCAGCAACTTCAAAAGGAACTGAAATAACTTACTCAGTAAATATAAAGTACAAAGGATTGTATATGATTCTTGGGCTATTTTTAGGTGGAGTATTTAAGAAGCTTATGGATAATATTTATAATCTTGAAGAAATCCTTGGTACTCCGTAAATTAACATGGTGCTCCTTAGTATTCCTTTTATTGGTGAGTTGCCAAGGTAGTGGGGATTCGATAATGGAGCCTTCAGAAGGTGTGTTTCCAAGCATTCAGGGAAATAATTTAAATAAGCAAAGTAAAACTGTTCCGGATGATTTTGTTGATAAAGATTTAATAGTTATTGTCGCATTTCAGCAATGGCATCAAGCAATCGTGGATGAAACGATAGAATCTTTAGAAGAAAATGGTATTGGAGATACTCATAATATAATTGAAGTACCAACCATTCAAAAAACATCTAAATTAAGTGAAATTTATCTCGATGGAATAATGAGAGCAGGAATTAGAGATGATAGAATCAGAAATAGAACCATAACTGCTTACATTAATAAAGAAGAATTCAAAGATGTATTAGGAATTCCAGATGAACAAACTATATATTGGTATCTGATTAAAAAAGGAACCAGTGTTATTCAAAAAAAGGGATACGGAGTTATTTCAGAGGAAGAGATATTTGAAATAAAAGAGCTAACTAATTAGAAATAAATTTTGCTTACAGCTCTAGAGAACTGTTTTTAATTGAGCCTAGATGTAACTTACTGCTAAATAAAGTACAATCAATCCGACCAATAGCATGGAACCATTGATCATGCCTTTGATTGCGGCACTTAAATTTGGAACGTAGCTATGTAGAAAGATAATTAATCCTGCAACGACTAATAGGCCAACCTCTAGAGTCCAATTAGATGAATCCTCGATTGAAATAATTATAAAGATTCCCGATACGAGTGCCAATGAATATGATATCCATGACAACTTTGTAAAAACAATTCTTAACGTATTAGTTGTATTCTTAGTTGGATCAATATTACCTAACTTAGGTGCAAACATGGCCCAAGTGACCATAGAACCGAGCCAAATTGAGAGTCCTAATATATGTAGAAAAAATATTGTGTTTGTCATATTTCTATATTACAAAAAAGAAAAAGATATCGATAAATGACTATTATTAAAACATGGCAAAGTTTTATTTTTATTATGCAGCAATGAATGCTGGGAAAAGTACAAACCTCCTTCAGTCTGCTCACAACTATGAAGAGCGTTATATGAAAACTATTATCTTCACACCGAAACTTGATGATAGATATGGAGTAGGGAAAGTTGCATCAAGAATTGGTTTAGATCGAGAAGCAGAAATCTTTGAAGGTGAAGATGATCTTTATGTATGGACAGCACATGAACATCAAAGAGAAAAGTTAGCCTGTGTTTTAGTAGATGAAGCCCAATTTTTAACCCCTAAACAAGTTCTGCAGTTGACACTAATTGTAGATAAGCTCAAAATACCAGTCTTATGTTACGGATTAAGAACAGACTTCAGAGGAGAACCGTTTCCTGGAAGTATGTATTTAATGGCGTGGGCTGACGAGCTAGTAGAGTTAAAAACTATATGTAAATCCGGTAAAAAAGCAACTTTCAATGCAAGATTAGATGAAGATGGAAATAGAGTCACTGAGGGAGACCAAGTGTCTATAGGGCTAAATTATGAAGCTCAAGCACGAGATATATTTGAATTAGAGAAAGTATCACCTATTAATTATGAAATTCCAGAAGCTAATTAGAAATTTCTAACGGCGGCTCAGGACGTGTTGCCAACCAAACACAAAGAATTACTCCACTCAATCCAAATATTAAATCACCGACTGTAGAAAATACTAGATAGATTGTTAATGTGTAACTTGGGATAATGCTTAATATTGCAAATTTCTTTGCCTTTCTTGATAGGCCTTTGTATTTCTGCCAGTTTAATATCATTGGACCAAATATTTTGTGATTTTCTATCCAATATGTAAACCTTGTAGAGCATTTAGAAAATGCCCATGCTGCAATCAATATGAAAACAGTTGTTGGCAAACCAGGAATGATAATTCCTATATATCCCAGTGAAAGAGAGAGAACAGCTATCGTAAAAAAAATGGGTTTGTGAATTTTTAAAAATAGTTTTGGAAAAAATTTATTGAGAATGATAAATAAAAATATCCCCGCTCCGACGTAAGCAAATATTTGAAATGGTAGGTTTTCTAAATAAGTTTTAATCAACGTAAATATAACTAGCTGGCTACAAATATGCGGTCAGCTACGTATTGATCTAAACCGAAATGACGCTTATTCTGAATTTTTACAGTTATAGAGTACTCACTAGAATCTGAAACCATTATTTCAGTTCCTGGAACTATATTGTGTTCTTGAAGGAATTCAATAATTTTACAATCTTTCTTTAGGTCTTCTGTTATCTTTTCAACAGAATATGGCCTATTAATTTTTGCATCGGCAAGACTGTGCATTTCTTTTTTTGAGTAAAGAGAATACGGAATTGGATTTCCAAATGGACCAGTCGTAGGATTTTTTAATAGCTTTAACATAGCATCTTCAGTGCAAGTACTAAGCACATTTTCCCATTTTTGACTTTCTTCATATACTTTGTCCCATGGAAGATTGAGTACTTCAGACAAAAATCTCTCAGTAATCCTATGGCGGCGAGAAATTGTTTTTGCTAAAAACATCCCTTTATCTGTTAGTTCAAGTTCATCCTGTATTTTGATAAGACCACTATTTTGCATTCGACCAGTTACTTGAGAAACGTTAGCACGACTTACATCCAGCCATTCTGCTACACGTGTTTGCTTAACATCCATTCCTACCTCATTAAGATGGAAAATTGCCTCTGCATGTGAGTAAAAAGAATTAGGAAATTTATCTATTTCGTCTTGATTAAGAAGTTTTTTACCTAGATTGTTAATTTCCATAATATAATGTTAACAGGTGTTAACATTTTATAGTGTTAAATTTTCTTATATTACTGGACAGCCAACTACCGCTGTTAGAGCTATAAATAAAACCCAAATTACTGGTTCAAATTTACCGACAATTTTTGGATTTTTTTCCAACAGATTTTTTTCCATTATGATGTTTTACTAAATGTCTTAAAGAATTTAGGAGCGATCCTTCCTCCATTGCGAACTACCCACATGAAGAAAAACATTAAATAAGCAAATGGACATAACATATATTAAT
>CAXHFF010000061.1:0-5090 GCA_964016255.1 uncultured Acidimicrobiaceae bacterium | reverse complement strand
ACGAGAGTCGTAGCTGTTGCAGTGTTGATTAACTTTGTAATAATCGCCCTATTAGTGGGACCTGATGCTGTTGGATTTGATCCAACTTATAGTCCAATTACTGGGATATTAAACTTTGTAATAGCATTCTGTACCTCAGGTGTTCTTATGGGGATATATGTTGTATTTGATGTAAAAAAGACATTTGACCTAGCTCACATGCACAACGTATTATTTGTAGCTGTTTGTGCTCAAATGCTTTTTGCGTTAGGTGCTGTCTACAATTACAACAGTGTATTCGAAACAGTTTTAGATACTGATACAATTTGGGCAGTTTCAGGGTCATTTAACAACACTGTATTTATCCTCTACGGACTTTACGCGTATCTATTAGTTACACGTGATCACAATAATCTACTAAGTAAGAGAACTCAGAATGTTGGTAAAATTTTTGCTGGAATAATAGTTCCAGTACAAATTCTCACTTTATTTGGACTAGTTCCTCAAGTGGTATTTGCACCTTTATTTGTTTTAGGAGGAGTTATTCTTTACCCACTCTTCATGATTGGAATAGGAGATGCGATAGGAAACTATCAGAAAACTGAAGGATAAATCATTTACACAAGAAAGGAAAAATATGTACTTTAGAATAACCATCCCAGCTTTACAGGATGGAAAAAAAGATGAGGCTGTCTCGTTTGTTAAAGAAAATGTTATGACCTCTTTTGATGGCATACCTGGATTACTTTCTATGAGTGCAGCTATAACTGGGGATACCTCTTTTATTAATATGGCTGCCTGGGAAAGTAAAGAGGCCGTAGAAGCAGTAGCTGAAAAAATTCAAGCAACTTTGGCAGATGCAGCATCTTTCATGGCCGCACCACCGGTAATTTATGAAGGTGATGCAGTGTTTGGAAATGTCTACAAAAGCATAGGTGTAGGTGAACAAAAACCAAGTTACTTAAGATTAGTTGTGGGTGTCGCTAAAGATACTGATGCAGTCTTAAACTTTTTAAAAGAAAAGGTAGAACCTATTTATGAAGATTCAGATGGTCTTCAAATAACAGGAGCATTCTTTGATGGTAATAGTGCTATTAGTTGGAACTTTTGGGACTCAAAAGAAGCTATGGATGCTGCAGTAGAGAAACTACAAGCAGCACTAGATAGTGAAGCAGAATCTGATTTATTTGATGGTGAGACGTTAGCATATATGGGACCCGTCTTTGCAGCTAGCCTGTTCAGAGACTTTAATGAAGGAGACTCCCCTTTATAGATATGGATGACTACATAATTAAAAGGTTTGAAACCCCCGATGAAGTCAGAGAATTCGATAAAGGAAAATACGAAGTCATTAACTTACCCGGCATGACGATAGGTAAAGCAACTTATTACAAGGGGTGGAAATGGTCTGTGGACGTCTCTCCACTCTCGGGGACAGAATTTTGCGAGACTGAACATTTAGGAATGGTTATTTCAGGCACTGCAACAGTTGCTGTTGAAGGAGAGCCAGTAAGAGAAATTACAGCTGGAGATCTTTTTTATGTTTCACAAACACCACACGATAGTTGGGTTGTTGGGAATGAAGATTATGTCTCAATCCATTTTGCTGGAGCCGATAAGTATGCCGATTAGTAAAATATAAAACTCAATAGAATACGCTTATATGTCTAGTCAAAGAAGATATGATATTGATGCATTGCGGTCTATTGCAATGTTCCTACTTATTTTTTATCATCTTGGAATATCTTTTACTTCTATTGCTCCATATATTGCATTTGTTCAAAACAAACGAGTTACAGATAGTTTATGGATTCTCCTCAGCTTACTGAACACTTGGAGAATCCCCCTTGTTTTTCTGATAGCTGGAATTGCACTGAGACTTTCTTTTCAAAGAAGAACTAGATCTCAAATTATGAAAGAAAGATTTAAAATCTTAGGGCTGCCCTATGTTTTTGGAGCACTTACTTTTGGATCTGCTTCGCTTGCGATAACAGCTACTTACTATGAAGGTTGGTCGGATGAATACCTATGGTTTGGCTTGATTACTTTTTTTGATGGTGTGCACCTATGGTTTCTAAAAAACATCTTGATGTACTGTTTAGTATTAATTCCTTTATTAAATCTTATTTCTAATAACGATTCAGAACAAAATATAATTTCAAAACTTTTAAATAAACCAGGCGGTATTTTTGTATTTTCTATACCCATAATTTTAGAAGGACATATTTTCAATAACACAGATTATGCATCCTACGCCAACACTACTCACGGATTCTATTTAGGATTTATATGGTTTTTTCTAGGAATTATCCTTGTTTCACAGGGCGATGCCTTCTGGGATTCAAACAAGAGGAATTGGAAAGTGCATTTACTTTTAGGGTTTAGCCTTTATTTTTACAGATTTATAAATGAGTTCGAAGGAGGAAGTGCACTTGATAATCGACTAATCGCATTTGAGTCATTTAACTTTATATTTTTAATGCTAGGATTAGGTGCAACTTACCTTAATAAAGACTCACCCCAATTAACTTATTATAAAACAGCCGTTTACCCAGTTTATATTGTTCATTTTCCAGTACAGATGGTTTTAATGAGTTATTTTGCTGGTGTGAATTTACACCCAGTAATTAAATTTCCACTCGTTTTGTTCTTAATAATTTTTGTAAGTTTGACAATTTATCACGCAATAAAAAATATTAAATTTTTAAGGCCTCTTTTTGGACTTAGGAACAAATAGAGAAGAATTTATGAATAACAGAATCTTGATGAGATCCATTATCATCTCTGCGCTTCTCATTTACTTATTAGTATCTGATGGTTACTTAGCAAGAAGGTTAGTGCAGTTACCTGAGCTATTATTAAATAATTTTTAATCTAAGGTTGACCTATGAACCTAAATAATTTTTCAACAATGCAATATATTAATCTAATCACCTACAGGCGAGATAACACTCCAGTCTCGACCGCAGTTTGGGTCGTTGGTATGAAAGATGCGCTATATGTAACAACTCGTATGGAAGCTGGAAAAGTTAAAAGAATTAGAAATAATGGAAAAGCAACCATTCATGAAACCAATCAATCTGGGTCTTCAAAACTTTCAGAAGATCTCAACCTAAGAGCACTTATCGTTGATGACCAAGTTGAAAAGAAGGAAGCTATAGCTACTATCAAGAAAAAATACGGCCTTACTGCAAAGATGATGATGAAAGGCCCTGATGAGAATAGAGCTATAATCAAGCTAGTTAACGAATAATAAGTCCCTATTTCACATAAGCTATTTTTTGTGAAATAAAAATCACAATTGACTTAAGTTGTGAACCTAATTTAAAAAATTTAAAAATAATGAGCTTGCTAAAAGCAGGCATCCTAAAAGACCAAAATAAGCAATGAATATACTATATAACCGTTGACTTTTTTCAAGTTTGATTACTGATAAATTAGTTAAAGAGTAATACAGAAGAATAAAAAAAGAACTGATCTTTATTGCTTCAATTACATCGACAGTCAATACTCCCAAAATAACAATAAGAGCAATAGAAACATCAGCAATATATGCTGAATTATATTTTTTGTGTATCTTGCCTAGACCCATTGGAAGATATTTATCTCTAGACATGGCGACGGCTACTCGACTTATTCCAGGAATAAGAGCAAGCAAAACAGAGCCTGTAGCAATAGTTGATGCAATTGAAATTAAAAAACTAAAATTAGAAAATCTTGATAAATCAAAGGCAACTTTAAGAGGAGTTGATGAGTTTTGTATTATTGAAGGATCCACAATGCCCAGTGTTATGTATGTCACCAAAAAGTAAATAGTAACTGTCAATCCAAGACCTGTAAGAATTGCCTTAGGAATAATTTTTTCT
Source organism: uncultured Acidimicrobiaceae bacterium (assembly GCA_964016255.1). Lineage (GTDB taxonomy): Bacteria > Actinomycetota > Acidimicrobiia > Actinomarinales > Actinomarinaceae > Actinomarina. The sequence continues at coordinate 1,245 of CAXHFF010000061.1, read as the reverse complement.
GGATTTTTGACCTCTTCACCAAAAGTAGCTAAACGCGAATATCCGGTGAATGCAAAGAACCAAATACTACTGCTAATAAGTAAGGTTTCTGTGCTTAATCCCTCTGAGATCGGTATAGAGAAATTAAAACCAGTTGAAGTTGTAATAGAAAATATGTAAAACATCAAAATTCCAATTACTGAGTAAACAAACCATCTTGCAACGGATGCAGTTTTCGTTGCTCCAAAGTAACTTATTATTCCAACTAGCAAAACTAACATAACTCCAGATGTTTTTGGATACGATGGCATAAGATAGTTTCCAAAAGTTAATGCAATCGCAATCGAACTTATAATCTTTCCGACAATAAACACTATGCCAGAAAATAGTGATGCATTGTTTCCCAATACTTTACGTGCATACAAATATGTGCCACCAGTCTCGGGAAATACTCTTGCAAGTTGAGCAGAAGAGCTTGCATTTGCAAATGCTAAAAAACTAGCAATAACTAATCCAAGAATTAAAGAATAAGATGAAATAACTGCAGTAGGGGCAATATTGACAAAAAGTCCAGCCCCAATCATTGAGCTAAGTCCCAAAAAGACTGAGTTTTTTAGTGTTAAAGTTCTTTTAAAACTATCCATGTTAATTAATCCTATTACTATTTAATAATATAGAAAATAAAAAAATGTTTGATAAATTAGCACCTATACCTATAAAAAATCCTACTCACAGAAAAATATTAATATTTTCGATGTCGTGGTTTTTAGCTGGCACCTGGATTGATGCAAGTGCTCATAGCTACCTCAGTAGTGATTTGGAATCTTTCTTTACTCCATGGCATGCTGCACTATATTCTGGATATGTGTTTTCTGTACTTTCCACAGCATATATTAAAAACTCCATAAAAGATTACAACTTCGACATAGGTATTTTGGGAGCAGTTATCTTTGGAGTTGGTGGTGGTCTAGATTTACTGTGGCATACATTTTTAGGGATAGAAGAGGGAGTCGAACCATTAGTATCTCCCTCACACTTAATGCTTTTTCTTGGTGCCTTTTTAATGCTGTCATATGTCTTTGCATCTAGGCCAAACCCTGGAACGTTAGACACCCCTTCAGTAATCATTGTGGGTGCCGCTTTAAGTTTAATTACATTTATTACACAGTTTTTGCACCCCTATTTAAACGTTGGAGAATTCTTTTGGTATGGTGTTGAAGAACTTGCGGCAGGTTCATTATTTTTTCATGCACTATTAACAAGCAT
>CAXHFF010000060.1:0-5349 GCA_964016255.1 uncultured Acidimicrobiaceae bacterium | reverse complement strand
GTGCTGGTGCTTCTGTTTTTACTTCTTCAGCTGCAGGAGTTTCTACAGGTGCTGGGGCTTCTGTTTTTGGAGGAGCTGATAACTCTACTTCAATAACTTCAGGCACATCATCTACAACTGTAGGTGATGATTCACCTTTCATTTCTGCGAGAGCTTGTTCTACAGTAATACCTAGAGCTTTAGCTCTTGCTTCTGCAGATCTTAAAAGTAAGTGTTCTGGGATGTCAACCATATGTTATTTTTCTCTAGAGTGGTCCAGAGATACCCCCATCTTTTCTAACTCTCCAAAAGTGAATTGCCATGAAAATAACGATAATGAATGGGAAGAAGAGAACGTGCAAAACATAAAATCTAAGTAATGTTGCTGTTGTAGCTTCTAACCCTGCAAATAAACCAAACTTAATTTGTGCTCCGAACACCGGCGTATAGCTTGCCATATTTCCACCCACCGTAACAGCCCAAATAGCCAGCTGGTCCCACGGAAGGAGATATCCTGTAAAGGATAAGAACAAAGTTAGAAATAAGAGAATTACACCAATTACCCAGTTGAACTCTCTAGGTGCCTTATATGCTCCATGATAAAAAACTCGAGACATATGAAGAAAAACTACTAAGACCATAAGGTGTGCTCCCCACCTATGCATATTCCTTACCAAGGAACCAAAAGCAACACTGGTCTGAAGTGCCTGAATATCTGCATAAGCCATCTCTGTTGGTCGAAAATAGAACATCAACCAAATACCAGTAATAGTTAAAACTATGAACAGGAAGAAACTCATTCCTCCTAAACAAAGGGTGTATGACAAACGCACTCCATGTCGTTTCACCTTTACTGGATGTAAGTGATAGAGAACGTTGTTCATCACTACATATGATCTATTTCTTGGACTATCAGAGTAACCTTTTCTAAAAGGTGAGCCTGGACGAAAAATACTTGTCGCAAACTTGCTTGCCCTAGCAGCATCTCCTGAACCAGCAGATACTTTTTTAAATCTTTCTTTAAGGGTTAATTTTGCCATTATATTATTTTATAACCTTCCATATATATACCCGTGTCTATCAGTTCTTTCCCCAGAGTCTTCATCCCATGGTGCGGTATAGACACCATTCTCAACAGCTGCATCAGCTAAAGATCCAGCAAATTTACCTAAGGAGATTACTCCGGTAGGACACCTATCGACACAAAGTGCACATCTTGTACAAGCATCTTCGTCAACTACAAAAAAACCAGGGGCGTCTTCAGCATTTGGAGACTCTACATTTACAGAATCATCAATTGCATCAACTGATAGATAGTGGATACATTTCCATGGACAAATGTCTACGCAACCTTCACAAAGAATACATTCAGCCTCATCGATATGAAGAAATTGTTTTGGACGAACTCTAGATGTAATCTTTTCTGCATCAACCATCGCGAGGTTATATTTTTTCTCAAACTCTGGCATTTCTATTAGTACTTCAGATTTTTTAGCCATCTGTACCTGTCTTTACAACTTTTTTACCGTAGTCAGAAATTTTAACTTTACCTTTTTCTTTCATGTTGTTGATATCTTGAACTAAGTATCCAAGTACAAAAACTGCAATCAATGCTCCCTGTGAAATACCAAGTTGGATAACATCTTTTAATGCTCCAAAACTCATGGAGACTTCATTACCAAGAAACAACATTGGCGGAAATTTGATAAACTCTCTTTGGTTAGTCCACTCCAACGGGCCCTGTGCTAAGTTGAGCCATTCTGAAGGGAGCACTCCAAAAATTAATGTAAGTTGAAGCCAACTTAAAAAAGAAAAATATGCGGCTTTGCTCCATGTTAGAGGTTTGTCACTCCAAGCCATGAGTACAAGTCCAATAAGAATTAACTGACTACCACTAAATGCTACAAACTGACCGATAGTTTGTGGAAGCCATCCTCGAGGAATCCAGTTGAAGTAATCTACTATTTCGCCTTGAGGGAAACCTGCATAATGAGCAACTATTACTCCCCCTGTCAAGCTACCTATGCCAGCAAAGAAAGTTGGCAAACCAAGTTTTACTCGGTTTCTATATACAAAATTTATCAACGCAGTTCCTTATTGTTTACATTCTATTTTATCGCAAAACCGTTCAATATTATAAATTGAATGAATAAGTTTTTTTGATTAATTTATGGACTTTTATCCGGTATTTCTTATGTTTACTACTAAAGTCAGTTTGAGTAATTAATATATAAATTGATGAAAATAAAATTGATTCCAAGCAACGAACAAGACTTATCTAAAGTTTTTATTTTTCTACTTCCCTTAGTAGTTTTACTCTCTGCTTTAGTAAATTTCTTAAGAGACGCTTTTAGATCATTTGCAAATGTGCTTCCTGGAAATAAAGTTTTAAATTATGGTTTTTTAGATAAGCTAGCTAACCAAGTTAGTTTCAACTTCTTATTTTCTTTTATATTGGTTGTCGCAGTTGTGTACCTCTTATCAAAATCCTTAGGCAGATCAATTATCATTTTTCCTATTTTTTTTCTGACTGGACTTGGATTAATTGGAATTGAGTTTCTTGATGTTGTTTTAGCATTTGTCATGCCTAACCAGTTACAAGTCCTTGGAAATACTTCCGTTTTATCAATATTTAAAATGTTGTTAGTTATGGCTTTTTTAGGCCTTATATTGTTAAATATCCTTGCAAAAAAGGAACCTTCAATTTTCTTGAGTAGTCAATTTTTATTCGGCGCTGTTGTATTCTATCTAATCTCATTGCTCATTTATAGAAGCGACTACACAGTCATGTCTGACAACTTTTTTATTAATTCTATGTATTTGTCAACACACATATATATAGGTTGCTCTTTTGTATTTTTATCAATTTTTTATTTCCTTATAACAAAGGGTCTACAAGCGACTTTATTCAGCAAAACACTTGGAACAATCAGTTTCTGGGGATATTTGTTCCTATTACCTTGGACTGGTTTCAAATATTTTTATGGAACGACTTTGCCAGACTGGATTGAGAATGTTTCAATCTATCTCTCACTCAGCTTGATTATTCCACTCCTTGCATTAGTAGTTAATTATTCTAAAACAGCTGCTACCAAAGAAAATAAAGAGCCAGTTTTTTCAGTTCTAATAAGCTTTGCTTTCCTCGTATTTGGAATAACAAATGTTTTACAAATTATCAGCTCAGTTTCTAACCTAACACCTATTGTCAGCCTTACTAATTTTGAATACAGTGTTCGTTACGGATATATGTATAGCTTAATTCTTATTTTGATTCCTTTTGTTTACTACTTGGTTCCAAAAATATATGGAAGAGAGTTTACCTATGGTCGATTAGAAACTTTTAACGCCTACCTACTTGGTATATCCGTTGTTGCAACTCTATCTTTAAATACACTTATAGGCATTAACTCAGGATTTTCTTGGAATGCAGGTGCAAATGCTGGCAACCCAACAATTTATGGTGAAGGATTTTTAATCACATGGTCACTAATCTCGACTCCTTACACTTTAATTTTATTTCTATCTTTATTATTTTTACTTTCAACATTTTTATTTAGTTTTTCAACATTAAAAGCAATTATTAGTGGCTCAGTAACTGAGTCTGAAACTGTTTTAGAGGTACCTGGAGATAATTATGAGTGAACTAATAGCTAAGGTATCAGAAATACTAGGTATACCAGAAACACTAGTTCAGCGATCAGCCGAAGCTAGAGCTGAAGCTTCAGGAAATACTGTTGAAGAAATTTTACAATCATGGGCTGGTGGAGAAGCTGTTGCCTCTTCGGCTCCTGTAGAGGAAGCTCCTGTAGTCGAAGAAACTCCTGTAGAAGAAGTTCAAGAGGAAGTTGTTGTAGCTGAAGAAGTGGAGATGGTTGTTGAAGAAGAATCTATAGAGTTAAAAAAAGAAAGTTCACTTGTATTCATCTCAGGCGTGATAGGTGTAGCTCTATTCACTTACTTCTTTGCATTTGTCATACCTAAAAATCAAAGTGCTGATTTGGTCGCAGAGTCATTAAACAACGAGATTGTTGTAAGCCAAGAAGTATTAGAAGGTGCTAAAGTTTATAACGATTTAAATTGTCAATCTTGTCACACACAAAATGTCAGACTTTTGATACCAGATTCACAAAATGGAAAAATTCTAAAAAATAAATTTGCTAATGAAATAATCATTAAGAACACTGGGCTTCTTCGTTTGGGTCCGGACTTGTCAACATCTGCAACTAGGGAGCCAACAAATAATGGAAAATGGCTTTCCAGATATTTAACAGACTCAGCATCAGTTAGAGATACTATTCCTCATCCAAACTATGATTTCTTGAGCGTTACAGATTTAGATTATTTAGTAACTTACTTATTATCCTTAGGAGAAGTAAATGAGTGAATTATTAGCAAAAGTAGCAGAGATACTGGGTATACCAGAAACACTAGTTCAGCGATCAGCTGAAGCTAGAGCTGAAGCTTCAGGAAATACTGTTGAAGAAATTTTACAATCATGGGCTGGTGGAGAAGCTGTTGCCTCTTCGGCTCCTGTAGAGGAAGCTCCTGTAGTCGAAGAAACTCCTGTAGAAGAAGTTCAAGAGGAAGTTGTTGTAGCTGAAGAAGTGGAGATGGTTGTTGAAGAAGAATCTATAGAGTTAAAAAAAGAAAGTTCACTTGTATTCATCTCAGGCGTGATAGGTGTAGCTCTATTCACTTACTTCTTTGCATTTGTCATACCTAAAAATCAAAGTGCTGATTTGGTCGCAGAGTCATTAAACAACGAGATTGTTGTAAGCCAAGAAGTATTAGAAGGTGCTAAAGTTTATAACGATTTAAATTGTCAATCTTGTCACACACAAAATGTCAGACTTTTGATACCAGATTCACAAAATGGAAAAATTCTAAAAAATAAATTTGCTAATGAAATAATCATTAAGAACACTGGGCTTCTTCGTTTGGGTCCGGACTTGTCAACATCTGCAACTAGGGAGCCAACAAATAATGGAAAATGGCTTTCCAGATATTTAACAGACTCAGCATCAGTTAGAGATACTATTCCTCATCCAAACTATGATTTCTTGAGCGTTACAGATTTAGATTATTTAGTAACTTACTTATTATCCTTAGGAGAAGTAAATGAGTGAATTATTAGCAAAAGTAGCAGAGATACTGGGTATACCAGAAACACTAGTTCAGCGTTCAGCTGAAGCCAGAGCTGAAGCTTCAGGAAATACTGTTGAAGAAGTTTTACAGTCATGGGCTGGTGGAGAGACTCTTTCTGCGTCCGCACCTACAGAAGAAACTCCTGTAGAAGAAGTTAAAGAGGAAGCTCCTGTAGCTGAAGAAACTCCTGTTGTTCAAAAAGCTGCTACCAAAGTTGAGACAGTA
>CAXHFF010000059.1:0-5449 GCA_964016255.1 uncultured Acidimicrobiaceae bacterium | reverse complement strand
ATCCACGTTGATATATAATTTCAATAATATTTTCTGAATTTTTTAAGAAAATGATTAAAACACCTGTGTTAATAACTGCTAAGGCTGATAGCTGTTTCTTTATTAGCAACTTTAGGTCTTCAAATTTATTTTCGACAAATAATTTTGATAAAGTAGGATAGCTTGCAACTCCCACAGCCTGTGCAATCACACCTACAGGAATTAATGCCACCCTTCTGGCGTATCTAAAAGACGCAATTGATCCTGTAGACAAAAGAGATCCAAAATATCTAAATAACTGTTCATCAATAACTGCAATTGACTGACCGACAATTAGTGGAAAAGAAATTTTAATATATTGTGAAACATGTTCAAGCTTTGGCTTTAATGCTTTGAAAATAAGGCCGTTGTTTTTTGCACCCAGTAGTTGCAGTAAGAGATGCCCGATAATTGAACCAACCAGACCTCCAATGGCAAACCCATAAACTGTTGACTCGGGAGAGGTTGAGTAAAACCAACCAAACAAAATAATTGATGAGTTGTATATAACTGGAGCTAGTGCTGCATACTTAAAATCATTTTTAAAATATTGGAATGACATTAAAATTGCACCAATAAAGAAAAAAGTTTGACTGAAAATTATAGGTGTAAATAGTTTTATAAATAAATCCGGATTTTCGACATCTAACAAATTTACAATTTGATATCTAAATAAGAAAGATAGAAAAGAAATTGTAAAAAATACGATTGATAGTCCGTAAAGAAGAGAGACAAAGTAATCATTGAGTTCCGTTTCCCTATTTTTAGATATATCACTGAGAATAGGTATTAAGGTAATTGCAAGATACCCACCTGCAGATAAGTAAAATAAGAAATCTGGAATTATAAAAGCTAAATCTAGAGTATCTGATGCACTTGTAACACCTGTCCACTTAGCAAGAAGAACTTCTCTAAAAAAACCAAGAATACGACTCATTAAGTAAGAAATTGTTATAAGAGAGATCGAACCAAGTAATTTCTTAGAGTTGTCCATGTTTTTCCTTCATGTCATTTAAAAACTTATAAGGGACTTTCATTGGAGTGTTTTCATACCCAAATCCCAAATTAATATTTGGTTTTATATCACCATGATAATCAGAGCCACCACATTCAAGTAGATTTAATTTTTTTGCAACCTCAGATATTTGATTAGAAATATTTTTGCTATAGCTTGAGTAAGTAGTTTCTAGGCCATTAATTCCAAACCCAGATAATTTTTTAACTAACTCATAAAATTCATCATTTACCCAGTTTTCTTTTTTAGAAAACTTATCATTACTCATCAATGTATGCGGATGAGCTAAAAATACTAAACACTTAGATTCTTGTGAAAGAGAAATAATTTTTTCGATATCTGGTTGATGAGATCTAGAATCTCCAATTTTTCCGTTACCTAAATATTTAATAAATGCATCATTTATTGAATCAACATATCCCTTATCTTTTAGAATACTTGCGATATGTGGCCTTCCTGGAACTTTTGTTTTGAAATCATTTAATTCAGATTTATTAACATCTAGACCTTCGTTCTGTAAATTTTCAATAATTTCAAAGTTTCTAATATTTTTTAACTTTCTTATCTTTTCTAAAAAAGTATCAACTGGCGATTCTTCTTTTACGAAATACAAGAGGAGATGTATACCTGCAAAGGGGTTAGATTTTTCTAACTTTTCCCAAGAAACACTTACTTCGACTCCTCTGATAATTTCTATATGCTGACTTACTGGCACCTTTGTAAGATATTCATGATCTGTAATTGAAATAGCTTCAAGCTGTATATCAATAGCCTTTTCAATGATAGCCTCTGGACTATCTGTTCCATCAGAGTTTTCTGAATGTAAATGTAAATCAATACTCATTACAAACAAGAGTACTAGGTCTGTTATATCTTTAAATAGTTCATTAGAATGTTTCCAATGAGTTTAATAGTACAAAAGTATGGTGGGACGAGTGTAGCGAACCCAGAGTCGCTTAAAATAGTTGCAGATAAAATAATTAGCGCAAAAAAAGATGGCAAACAAGTTGTAGTTGTAGTTTCTGCAATGGGATCAAGCACAGATGAACTAATAGCTCTCGCAAATCAACTTTCTGAAAGCCCATCACCCCGTGAGATGGATATGCTGCTTTCAGCAGGTGAAAGGATAACAATGTCACTTCTCGCAATGCATTTAAATAGTCTTGGCTATGACTCCTTCTCATTAACAGGTTCACAGGCTGGCATTATTACAACTTCACGCCACGGTAGAGCCGAAATCGAAAAAATATCAGGTGAAAGAGTAAAGGAAGGCTTGGATAAAGGAAGTATTGTTATTGTTGCTGGGTTTCAGGGATTCAATCCTGATACTAGAGAGATTACAACTTTAGGAAGAGGAGGTTCTGACGCGACAGCGGTTGCACTTGCAGCTTCTTTAAATGCAGAAAAATGTGAAATTTATACAGATGTTGAGGGAATATTTTCTGCAGACCCAAGAATTATTGAAAAAGCAAAATTATTGAAAGAAATAACTTATGATGAAATGCTTGAAATGGCGTCAACTGGAGCAAGAGTATTAATGGCTAGGTCAGTTGAATTTGGTAGAAGGTATAATGTACCCATAGTCGTAAGACCAACTTTTAGCGAAGGTGTTGGGACAACAGTTAAGGAAAGTGTTATGGAACAGGCAATTGTTAGTGGAGTCACACATAATGATAAGGAAATAAAATTTACTTTATTTGGTGTTCCCGATCAGCCAGGCATTGCTGGAAGCGTTTTTGGTCACCTTTCTGAAAAGGGTATAAATGTGGATATGATTGTACAAAATGTGTCTAAGGATTCAAAAACTGACATAAGCTTTACGGCACCTGAAGAACAAAAAGGAGAAGTCGTAAACATACTTTCAAAGCTTACTAAAGACTTAAATGCAGAAGGTTCTGATAAAGATGAAAATATTGCAAGAGTCTCAATTATTGGGGCTGGTATGAAATCAGAATCTGGTGTTGCGTCAAAAATGTTTAAAATACTTGGTTCTAATGAAATCAATATTGGTATGATTTCAACCTCTCCTATACGAATATCATGCGTAATTTCAAAAAATGATATACAAAAAGCCATTGAAGCTTTACATGATGAATTTATCATAGATTAAATGAAAATAGCAATCGTAGGTGCAACTGGACTAGTTGGTAGAAATATTATTGAACAATGTGAAAAAATTCTTCCTGATGATATAGAGTTCCATTTATTTGCCTCCAGTAAGTCGGAGGGAAAGACACTTAAAGTTAACAATCAGGATTTAATGATTAGGGAATTAAAGACTGACAATATTCAACAATATGATATTGCATTATTTTCTGCTGGTGGAGATAGGTCAAGAGCATTCGCTGAAAATTTTACATCTCAAGGATCTTATGTAATTGACAATTCATCAGCATTTCGCATGCAAGAGGAAGTACCGCTTGTAGTTTATGGAATAAATCAAAATGAAATTACATCAGACACCAAATTAATCTCAAATCCAAATTGCACAACTATGGGATTAGTTATGGCTCTAAAGCCTTTACATGATAAATTTAATTTGCTCAGTATGACTCCTGTTGCCTATCAAGCTGTATCTGGTTCTGGCACAGCAGCAGTAAGATCTCTGAGAGAAGAGGAGTCTTTAGACCCTGAATCTTTACATGAGTATAAAGATGGATACTATTCAAGACCAATTGCAAGAAATGTTATACCCTTAGCTGGAAATATTCTCGAGAATGGATACTCAGACGAAGAGATGAAATTTGTTAATGAGTCTAAAAAAATATTAAATATTCCTAGCCTGATTGTTGAACCATCAAATGCAAGAGTAGGTGTGGTAACTGGTCATGGAGTCTTTTGTTCAGCAGTCTTTGAAAATGATATCAATACTGACGAAGCAATAACTGAATTGAATAGTTTCGACGGTGTACAGTATTGGTCTGAAAAACTTCCAACCCCTTTAGATGCTGAAAATAATAGTGACGTCCTTGTCTCTAGACTAAGAATGGGCTTGTCTAGTTCTAAGATTATTAATTTCTGGTGTGTTTCCGATAACTTATTAAAAGGAGCAGCACTTAATGCTGTTCAAATTGCAAAGCATTTAATTAAAAAATGAATTCACTTCCAAACAATGTAGTTCAGAAAAAGAGAAGATTTTTGGGTCCCACTGGAAGATTTATATTAAAAATTTCAAATTGGGAAGTAAATGGCGAAATACCAAATTACAAAAAGATGGTTTTAGTAGGTGTACCTCATACTGCGATGAGGGATGCGTGGTATGGATTACTTACAGTTTTGGCATTAGATCTGAAAGTTAATTTTTTTGGTGCAAAGTGGGTATTTACTCGCTTGCCAAGCCCAATTACTTTCTCTAAAGATCTTGATCGACTTGGAATACCCTGGCCGTTGGGTTGGGCACAGAAAAAAATGTTAGTGAGACTAGGTGGGATACCTGTTTATAGAACCGAAGCCAAAGGTCATATTAAAAGTGCAATAGAAGAATTTTCTAAATTAGAAAATTTTGTTTTAGTTTTAACACCAGAGGGCAGTACCTATGCTGTTTCTCAATTTAGGAGTGGCTTCTACTATATTGCAAAAAATATGAATATTCCATATGTTCCTATCGAAATTGATTTTAAAAATAGGTCGTTTAATATTCAACAACCACATTTTATAGAGGGAACATTTGAAGAAGAATCATTAAAACTTGAAAAACTCTTTGAAGGAGTGGAAGGCGCTACAAGAACTTTTACAATGCTAAAAGAAAAGGAATAAACAAACTAAGCATATAATTTCCTACAGGAATTTTTCTTAAACCCAATAAGTTGATTCCTACGCCAATTAAAAGAATTCCCCCTATGCCTGCAATAGAATCAGAAATAATCGGATCTATATTTGAATTAATAAGAAGTGCACAAAGTGTAAAGAATCCCTGATAAATTAATATTGATACACCAGAATAAACTGCTCCTTTACCTCCGCTAGAAGTAATAAAAATAACCAAAAAGCAATCTAAAGCCGTTTTAATTAACAGTAATTCTAAATTAGATTCAACTACATCGAAGAAGGGACCAATTATCGCCAACGGACCAGTAATGACTATTAATGTTGTAGATATATAACTATCAATAAATTTACCTTGATCTAATTGAGAATCTTCAAACTTGTTGTAAAGATAGTCTCCAAATTTTTTAATTTTATCCTCGATTTGGAGATAATTTCCAATTAATGCACCAATAATTACGGCAAAAAGAGTAAATATAAAACCCGAAACTTCAAAGTTTAATAAACGAACATAATCAGGACTTTTTAAAGACTCTCTAAGACCCAAAGCCAGAACAAGTAGGCCCAATGGGAGTAAATTTTCTTCAAAATTTTTAATGCTTTTCTTAAAAAATAATCTTGAAAGTAGGCCAACTGCTAATACAGCAACAC
>CAXHFF010000058.1:0-5517 GCA_964016255.1 uncultured Acidimicrobiaceae bacterium | reverse complement strand
AAAAATTATAGGAAAAGGTCTATAGGTTCAAAACTTTATGATGAAGTTATTAACTTTGCTGAAATGAATAGCATTTCACATTTAACGGCTGAAATAAATCTACTTCCTAGCAAAAATATGCCGTCATTTAATTTTCATGAAAAATTTGCTTTTACTGAACTAGATACAGTTAAATACTCAGAAGATTATGAAGTCTCACTACAAGTAAGAATCAATAGCTAGTTAGTATATCTATATGAAATTTAACCTTCCTAGAAGACAAAGAAAAAGTTTTGAATCAATTACTAAAAAAATGATTTCTGATAATTTTAATAAAACAGAATCAAAAGAATTATTTAGTAATGTAAAAAAACAATATACTGATGCTCCCCGTACTTTTGGAGCTAATCAAGGAAAAAAAGAGGCAACCCTTGAGCTACTAATTATTATTGGTAATCAAATCGCTGAGGAATACAAAGATCTTGAAGTAGAAATGGTTCTTGGCGTGCCTGAATTATCAAAGTCCAAAGCTTGAGAGTAAAAGTTACAACTTAGTGATTAGTTCATCTGTATTACTTCCTTTCTTAATCATCCAATTTAGTGTTGCTTTTAGTCCAGGATTAATTATTGCTTTAGTTGTTAATCAATCAGTTCAGAATTCAAGACGTAAAGGTGTTGAAGTTGCACTTGGCGCTGCTGCTGGAGCAATTGGATTAACCTTTGTCTCTGCATTAGTGGTTAGTCTTTTAGTAAGTACAGTGCCTGTGATGATTACTGTTATTTACTTTATTGGTTCCATTTATATTCTCATCAAAGGATATCAAACAATTACCTCTAAAGTATCTACAGAAACTGCAATAGATAGCAATACCGCATTCTTATCGGGCTTAAAGGTAAATCTTCTAAATCCTAAGATGTGGGTGTTTTATCTAACCGTACTTCCTATATATATGACTAGTGAGAGTGGATACTTTTTAAGCTTGGTGTACTTAGGGCTCATAACTTTAGTAATAAATTTTATAGCAGATATAACTTATGCGTATACCAGTGACTTTTTCTTTAAAAACTCATCAGAAAAAACTAAGGATATAATAAATAAATTAAGCGGTGTATCACTTGTAGTAATAGGACTTTACTTATTCTTCAGTAAGTTCTTTTGATTCTTCTTTATCTTCTTTATCTTCTTTATCTTCTTTATCTTCTTTATCTTCTTTAAATAATTCAGAAATAGCCCCGATACTTCCTAATGTTGCAGACAGTTCAGCAGGTAAGAATATCTTTGTTGCATTTCCATCAGCAATTTTTTCTAATGATTCAAGATACTTAATAGCAATCAAATCATTTGATGGATTACCTCTGTGAATTGCATTAAAGACTTGTTCAATAGCTTCTGCTTCACCTTCAGCTACCGCAATTTTTTCGTATTTTTGTGCATCCGCAACAGCTTTTAGAGCTTCTGCTTCACCTTGGGCAGATAGTATTTGTGATTGTCTTTCACCTTCAGCAGTCAAAATTGCAGCTTTTTTCTCACCTTCAGCTTCAGTAACTGCAGCTCTTCTATCTCTTTCAGCTTTCATGACCTTGTTCATTGCATCTTGAACATCTTGTGGAGGATCTACTCTTTGAATCTCAACTCTAACAACTCGAGTACCCCACTTATCAGTAGCTTCATCAAGAATAAGTTTTAATTGAGTGTTAATATTTTCTCTAGAAGTCAATGCTGCGTCTAACTCCAAATCACCGACAACATTTCTTAAGTTAGTTTGAGCTAGTTTTGTTGCAGCGGTAATGAAGTCTCCAACGTTATAAACTAATTTCTTTGGATCTGTTGGTTCGTAATATATGACAGCATCAACTGTGATATTTACGTTATCTTTCGTAATAACTTCTTGTGGGGGTACGTCAATAACTTGCTCTCTCATGTCAACTATGATGAGACGTTCAACCCAAGGAATAACAATATTTAAACCAGGACTTGCTTCTCTGTTGTATTTTCCGAATCTCTCAATTAGACCTCTCTCGAAGGGTCTTAATATTCTGAAAAGTCTAAAAATAATTATACCGACGATAATTACTTGAACGATTGTTGTGATAATTTCTATTATTTCTTCCATGATTTAATTATAGAGATGAGGAGTTTATAGTTTTTTAATCAGAGGTGTTTTCGGCTTCAATTGTTTCTTGCTCATACCTATTAAGCGCTAGTACAAACATTACAAAAAGTATTGTTGAACCTACGAGAAAAGTTAAGGGTAGTATTCTAATTTCAAAAGCATTTAATCCCTCAATTTCTGCAGGTTTTGGACCTCGAGGGGCATAAAGCACAAACAATATGGAGTTTATAATACACCAACCGAAAGTACCGGCTCCAACAACTAAAAATCCCAACCTCTTGCCAAGGTTTGTTGCATTAATCAAAAACGTAGATCCAAAAAAGGTAATTAGGGATCCAACAAACATAATTATTCCAGTGATAGTTAGATTTGCTGAAAGCAACGATCTCATTATGTCACGCATCAGGCTCCATTCCTCTTAAGTAGTCTATCACTAAAGCGATGTCAGACTCTGGTAATACTGCTCCGAATCCAGGCATCTTACCTCCACCAACACCATTGACTCCATAACCTTTACCATTAACAGAACCATTAATTATAAAATCAATAAGGTCGCCTCTATTTTTAAATTGTATATTGGCTCTTCCACCTCTTAGTGCTGGTCCCAATCCACCAGACCCAATTTTCTTTGTGTATGCAACACCAGCTGAGTAACCGGCAGTATGACATCTTGCACAGTATGCATTGAACAGCCCGACAGCTCTCTTAGCCTCATCAATATTTCCACCAAATGTTGATTCAGCAATCTCTTCGAATGAAACTTCCCACAATCGCTGTTCTAATGCTGTCTCTAAAAATTCGAGTCCATCTAATGCTTCATTAAGGAACTTTTCCTGCCCCTCGACCAATATTCCAGTATTTATTAGTTGAGAGTTAAGTTGTGATAAATAACCTTTCGCAACAGAGGCATCTTTTCTAGAAGGTGTTGATTCTTCTTCTTCAGGATTTAGATTAAGAATAGACAAACCGACAATATCGGCGATTGTTGCACTATATTCTGAAATCTCAATTTCTACAGAGTCATAAAGACCATCCTCATCAGAGTCGATTCCACTATCTTTTTCTAGTAAAGCTGTAATCTTCTCGACGGCTTCTTGTAAGACAGGTAACTTCGCAGGGCCTGCTTTTATTTCTTCAATTAAAATCTTCTGATTAATAATTTCATTTTCAACCTGTAGTGCAGAATTTTCAAGCCTTAGAAGAGATGAATTAATGCTTGTTTCAATGGTTCCTAATTCAAATGATTGCTCTACCTGAAATGAATGAAGATAGTCAATTAAATCTTCTAATTGTCCATCATTCATTGGGCCTCCACCTTCAAGACCCCAAGCAGGCATTGGTGAGTTTGCTCTTCCGTAAATGAGCCAATATTTAACTTCAGAGTCGTCATATCGATAGAAAACATTATTTATTGCTGGGGCTGCCCAAGTTACTTTGACGCCACTTCGTTTTTCAACATATGAAGCAGCTCCACCACCACCGTCTACGCCATGACAGTTGCCGCAACCAAATTCTTCATATAAGTGATGTCCTCTTTCTACAGAAACATCTTCAAATTCTTCAACGAAACTCTGTTGTCGTGAATCCTCTCCTAGATAGTAAAGCGGAATCATAATGGTCAAAAGAGAAGCAATCAGAACTGCCCAAGACAATGATTTATCCAAATGTTTAGTTTCCAACTCATCATCAGACTTATATTTTGTAAGATTTGCTGGTGTCTCTTCGTTCTTACCAGATCCTCTAAATCCAACAGCAGCAAAATACGCTAGAGCACCAACAATTACCAAAGATAGAAGTGTGATGAAAATAGAACTATTCATTATGATTCTTCAGTCGGAGCTAAAGCTATGCATGATAAACCTTGAGGGTATTTGACTGAAAGTCCTGGAGCTCTGGGTGACTCTATTATTGTTCCTGTATCAATAATAAGCTTCCCTGCTGATGAGACACTTACTACAAATCTATCTAAATTCCTGGGTGCTGGTCCTGCGTAATATTCTCCAACCATATTATATTTTGAACCATGACATGGACATTCGAAACCTTGAGATGAGTTACACCATGGAACTCTACATCCAAGATGTACGCACCTTTGATAAACGGCAACTAGTCCATCAGCAATGGTCGAACCATCAGTAAATTGTGAATCACCGGCAGTACTATCACTGAATGGTAAAACATACGCCCTTGCCTCTGGTATAAAAGCAGGAATAACAGAACCATCTGCTTGAATAATTTGATTTTTGAGGTCTTCAATTTTTCCAGCATCGACCTTTGAACCGAAACCACCTGATACTTTTGGCCATAAAAAGCCAAGCCATGCCAATGCTTGAATCCCCATGAAAGCTCCAAATGTACCGCCGAGAGCTTTTCCTAAAAATTGTTTTCTAGTGATATATCTTTCTTCTTCGGAGATTTCTTCATAAACAACTTTTTCTTCAATTTTAATTGAACCGTCAGTCTCTTCAAAGTCTTCTTCCGATTCATCTGTATCTACAGCTTCTTCGACATTTACTTCTTCAACAGCTTTTGGTTTTGATGGTGCAAAAAAACTTGTTTTTTCTTTACTCTTCTCAGCTTTAACGGCACGTTTATCTACATTTTTCTTCCAGTCGATATTTTTTGTTCCACGACCAGTTACGATTGCAACTATTCCGACAACACCTAGTACACCTATTGCTGCAATAGCAATAAAAGATAACTCAACTATGCTCATTCGAAATAAATCCAATCTAATAAGTCATCAAACCATATTCCGTCAATCCATGGGTAGGTCCAGTTCCAACCGGGACCCCTAAACAAAACTCCAATGATTGTCAGTGTTCCTGCTCCAGCTAAGAAAAAAGTGTACATCATAATTGCGTATTTTCTCTTTGAAGGATTGTTCTCTTTGTTTCTGTCAATATATGGAATAGCTGCGAAACCAATCAAACCAATAACTAGAGGAATCATAACTCCGGCAATTTGTGGATCCCAATAAGATAATGCCTCTTGTAAGCCAAGGAAATACCAAGGGGCTTTTGCTGGGTTAGGAGTAATATTTGGATTTGCTTCTTCTAGGAGTGGTGCTTGAAGTATTGCACTTAGTAAAATTAAGAATGCCATCATTGCCATTAATGAGATGAACTCTGGAAGCATAAGGTGTGGCCAAGTGTTGACTTTATCAACTGGTTCAGATGCAGCTTTTTGAATTGGTTTTGCTTTAACTACAGTTAATAATCTCTGAGTTACTTTTACTTCAGGAGCAAAGTCTACTTCTTCTGGAGCATCAGTTTTAGCAGCAGCCGGTGCTTTTGCAGGAGCTGGTGCTGGTGTTTCAGCTTTTACTTCTTCAGCTGCAGGAGTTTCTACAGGTGCTGGTGCTTCTGTTTTTACTTCTTCAGCTGCAGGAGTTTCTACAGGTGCTGGTGCTTCTGTTTTTACT
>CAXHFF010000057.1:0-5693 GCA_964016255.1 uncultured Acidimicrobiaceae bacterium | reverse complement strand
TACTTCTCCACCAGGTACTTCTCCACCAGGTACTTCTCCACCAGGTACTTCTCCACCAGGTACTTCTCCATCACCGGGAGGTACTTCTCCACCAGGAACTTCTCCATCACCGGGAGGTACTTCTCCACCAGGTACTTCTCCATCACCGGGAGGTACTTCTCCACCAACAGGACCTTGTGAACAAGTAGGATCAGAAGGGTTTTCATCGCAATACTCTCCGGCAAATTCTACGAAATTATCTGTTTGGTTTTGAAATTCTTGAGCCTTTTCAGCATCTCCCCAGAATCCTCCAGGGCTAGGAGGTGTCCCAGGAACAGCACCCTCTTCAGGAGGGGTTTCAAAAGCATCACCCTGTACATTTTGTTGCGCAAAACATAGTGGATCTTGAGGATTATCTACACAAAGTGTGTCTACGTCTTGTGGACTAAATGCTTCAAATTCAACAATACCCTCATCTCCACCAGCAAACAATCCTGCTTCGCTTGGATTAGAATTTTGTTGACATTCTGGTTGGTTCACGTTTACAGCATCATCACAATCAATTACTAAATAGTCATTGTGATTACCATATCTCTGAGAAGCTAATTCATCAGCACCCTCAATTGCATTATAGAAAACTCCCTGTTGGGCTAAATCAACATATGAATCATTGCTAAACATGTTTCCCAAGAATTCCCCTTTGTCCAAATTACCTTCTCCGTAATAGTCTCTAAAACATTCTGGATGATTAGGATCTTGTTCACAAAAGTTAGGCTTTTCACCAACTAGAGCATTTGGATTTGGTGCAGCATATTGAGCTAATAAAGCACCAGTTAGTGGACCTTGTAAACCACCAGTTTGTCCAAAACTTGAATCACATTCAGGTGCTTCGGAGTCTTCATCACAATATCCTGGAGCTACATATTCACCTCCTTGGTAAACATCTGCAGGTCTGTAATTATCTCCACACTCTGTAGTTTCGGGATTTTCTTGACAGAATTCTGGAGGTGGACCTGTCAACTCCTGAGGACCTCCATAAATCTCAAACATATCATCTCTATCTAATGCAAGACCTGTTGCATCTCCAACATGTTGATGGAAAAAATCTCCTTGACCACTACACATTGCATCGTCTGGGTACTGACTGCAATCTACGGGTTCCCAATTATCACCTAATACATTTTCATCATAAACATGAAAAAATGTATATACAGCTTGGGTATTTCCACCTATACATTCAGGAGAATCTGGGCTATCTGCACAGAAAGAGTCGTCTTTAGGACCCCCACCAAAAAACATTTTTCCTGCATCAGTTCCGCCCTCTAGACAACCGTCAGGATTCGCATCACAATATGCCCCTCCTTCATCAAAAGCATCCCCTACAAATTCTGGACCACTTGCACACTCAGGTAGCCATGTTTGTTCTGCACAGTATTCTGGCTGTATATTATTTTCTGTAAACGTATATTCAAAACCCATTCCCTGAACCATGTCTTCAACAAAATGATTTCCTGCAAAAGCCTGAGCTAAAAATTCTGGAGGAGGAGAACCAGCAGCACACTCAGTATCATTTGGGTTATCGGCACAAAATGTTCCTTCAGCAAATTCATCTTGACCAGCGTTAACAAACATATTTGCTGCAGCTAATGCCATAGCTGAGGCAACGTCCCCTGTTTCAGCCAGCTCATTAACAGCATTTGTGTCAGCAGATATAAACTGCATCATTCCATGTTGTGCTCTAAATCCGCCATTTTCATTATGATCAAAACCTAAATTTTGAAGAGAGTCATTTTCATGCGCTGAAGCAGCATCAGAAAAAGTATTAATAAATTCTGACATAGGAGGAAGTTCTTGTGCGACACCTTCAGTAGGAGCTTCCTGCCAGTTTTCATTTATAAACTCTTGGACTACTTCTTCAGTAACAGCAATTTCTGCAACAGCTTCAGTCAATATTTGGACTGATTCAGTAATATCTCCTGGAGCTCCAGCTGCTACTAGTAGTGTTTGAGCTAATTCCATTCTGTCCGTATCACCTTCAGTAAATACGGCATTTGCCGCATTATCTGCTGTTAAATCTTTTGTACCATCTGCTAAATTTTCTTGAGTTTCAGCTTTACATGTATAGCTACAATCACCTTCCATGTTTGAAACAAATTCATCGACTATTAATGCTACTGAAGATGAGTCCTCTTCCATCCATCCAGACCCTCCAGTGGTACCACTTCCAAGTTCTGTACCAGCTGTTTGTGAGACGGCAACAAGTACAGGGTTTCCATCAACATCAGGCAATAGCTCACTAAAAACAGCATCATCACTCTCTTCACCACCTTCTAACACAGTGCTTGTAGCAGAAAAAGTGGATACATCGTATGCAAATACTCCTTCTGTTCCATGAACAGAGAGTTCTGCTGTAGGGGTTACAATTTTTGCTAATGAGGCATTAAGACCTTCACTAAATATGTCATATGCAATACTTCCAGAAATAACATCTACAGTTAGTACTCTTGCCCCGGCCTCTTCGTCATAATCAAAACTTCTTATATTAACTACTGAATTTCCCCCCATCAACAATGAAGAACCATCCTCGAATGTCATTTGAGCTGTTCCATTATCAGCCGTTCGAACCTTTACACCCATATCAAGACTTACAATTTCTGTAAGAACCTCCCAATCCGCTGAAGTACTAGTAAGGATTCCTGTTGCTCCAATAAGAGGCTTGAGTAAAATCGGAGGAACGACAAGATCAGCTTCATTAAAAACTTCAACTTTACTTGGAGCAAATGTTGTTGTCGTACTAGTAGTAGTTGTTTCTTCTACTATTGTTGAAGTAGCGTCATCACCACCTCCACACATTGAAACTATCATGGAAAAAATAGCAATTCTGATTATGAGTTTTTTTCTCCTCATATAAATCATCTTATATATATACCTTGATGATTTCCTACGATTCTATGATTATTTACTACTAATCATATGGATAAGTAAAATAGACTTATGATTACTGAAAATATTATTAAAACATTAAGTGAACTTGTAAGCATCCAATCGATTAGTTCTGATACTAATCATAAAGAGGATGTTTTAAAGTCGGCAGAGTATGTAAATGAGCTTTTCTCGAGCTTGGGTCTAGAAACAAAAATTGCAACTTCGGGAAATAGTCGCCCAGCAGTCCTGGCTCAAACAGACATAGACCCATCTAAAAAAACAGTTTTACTTTATGCTCATCACGACGTGCAGCCTGTTGGAGATATAGATAAATGGAAAAACGAACCGTTCACTCCCAAAGTTATAGATGGAAGATTATTTGGAAGAGGTTCAGGTGACAACAAAGCTGGAGTCGTTGTTCATTACGAGGTAGCAAAGGCACTCATAGATGATCTTCCCGTTAATATTAAAATTTTTATTGAAGGAGAAGAAGAGATTGGGTCCCCATGTATGGCTGAGTTTTTAAATGAGTTCCAAGATGATTTAGAGGCAGATGTAATAGTAATTGCAGATTCTGGGAACATTAAAATTGGAACACCCACAGTGACAACTTCTCTAAGAGGACTCGTAGATGGAATGATTGTTGTCGAACAGCCCATGAGAGCAGTTCATTCTGGTCTTGGTGGAGGTGTAGTTCCTGATGCATTCATGGTACTTAGTAAAATAATCGCCTCATTTCATAATGAAAAAGGCGAGCTCCAAATTGAGGGACTAACTCCCAGCGATATGGAGGTATTAGAACTTGAAGAAAATGACATAAAAGAAATCTTTGGCTCAGAGGATATTAATTTATTTGAACTAGAGAGTATTTCTAAGAGATTATGGCTTGAGCCAGCTTTAAGCATCCTAGCTATTGATGCACCCTCAACCCAAGAAGCTGTTAATTTACTTATTCCAAATGCCAAAGCAAAGGTAAGTTTGAGATTACCCCCTACTGAAAATCCTGAACATGCAATGAAAATGCTTGAAGCACATATTATGAAAAATATTCCATGGGGTGCAAAAGTTAGTTTTATACCCGAAGCAATGGGCTCAGGTATTGTTGCAGATCCCAATAAAGAATTTACTAAAATATTAGTTAAAAACTTTGAAGAGGTTTGGAGTAACGATTCAGCATATATGGGTGTAGGTGGATCAATACCTTTCGCTAATGACTTTGTAGAGAAGTTTCCTAATGCAGAGTTGGTACTTGTTGGAGCTGGCGATGAAGAAATGGGCAACGCCCATGCCCCTAATGAAAGTGTTCAAATCGAAGATATTGAAAATCTTATCAAAAGTTTAATAAAGACTTTAAAAGATTTTTCTTAACTAGTTACCTTTTAAAAACTGGAGAATGTTTATGGAAATCGGAATAGATTCATTTGCCAAAAAGACTCAAACCAATGAGGGTGGAGGTATTGGTGATAACGCACGAGCAATGAACGAATTAATTGAAAGAATAGTTCATGCTGATAAAGTGGGACTCGATATATTTGGTATTGGAGAACACCACAGAGAAGAGTTTTTAGATTCTGCAGCACACAATATTCTCTCAGCAGCAGCAGCTAAAACTAAAAACATAAGACTTACAAGTGCAGTAGCTGTCATTAGTGCAATGGATCCAGTCCGACTATTTCAAAACTATGCAACGCTTGATCTAATCTCGAATGGAAGAGCTGAAATCGTAGCTGGTAGAGGTTCTTTCACAGAAGCATTTCCACTTTTTGGTCTAGATTTTGCAGACTATGACAATCTCTATGCTGAAAAGTTAGATTTATTGTTAAAAATTAGAGATGAAGAACAAGTTACATGGTCAGGTAATTTCCGGCCGCCATTAGAGAATCAAAAAATATACCCGAGACCATTGCAGGAAAAGTTACCTGTATGGGTTGGAGTCGGAGGAACACCTGCATCTTTTGTAAGAGCTGGCGAATTAGGACTACCTCTCATGGTTGCGGTTATTGGAGGAGAGACACATAGATTTAGACCGTTAGTCGATCTTTATTACGAAGCGGCAGAAAAAGCCGGTCACAGTAAGTCATCTTTAAAAGTTGGGTTACATTCTCTAGGTTTTGTAGCTAACTCAAAAGAAGAAGCGATTGAAAAATACTATCCAGGTTATCAAGTTTGGTTTAATCAAATTGGCAAAGAGCGTGGCTGGCCACCTGTAACTATGGAAAGATTTGAGCAGCAAATAGATGATTTGGGAGCATACGTTATCGGCAGTCCTGAGGAGGTAGCAGAAAAACTAGTTCGACACAGTGAAGCATTAGGTGGAATATCACGTTTCACTTTTCAGATTGATAATGCTGGACTTACGCATAAAGATTTACTGGATACGTACTCTCTTATAGGAGAAAGAGTTAAACCTTTGGTTTTAGATAAGCTCTAAATGGGAGTGTTCAAATTGATGATATTGAGAAACTTATCGAAAGTATGGTTAAAACTTTAAAAGATTTTTCTGAGTAAAGAAATATTATAAGTTTTTGTTCACATAAAATTAACATTTTATTCTGATATTTTTACTTTTTTTTTGTAAAGTGGTGTTAACAAATGTCTAATATTAGAAAGGTTAACTAATGAAAAAATTTTTCACACAACCGATAGGTAGTCTTGTAAGACAAAATGCTCTCGGTTTTATTGCATGTAATATTTACTTACTTTCGACGGGATTTGAACTTTTTGAGACCATTGATGGAGTAAATAGAGTATTCAACTTTGCTTGGGCTGTCTCTTATACACATCTGACG
>CAXHFF010000056.1:0-5762 GCA_964016255.1 uncultured Acidimicrobiaceae bacterium | reverse complement strand
CACCACGTGTGTTCTCGTCGGCAGCGTCAGATGTGTATAAGAGACAGAGTTTGAAACGGACAAAAATTGATCTGAAGTTGTATACACATAAGACAAATAAGAATAGGCAATAACTGAAACTCCTGCAAAAAATGACTTTGTGAATGAAAAAATTTTACCGTCAGCAAGAAAATATCCAAGTTGGTGAATTGTTAGCCAGAAAATTAAATAATTAAAGAGTTTTATATACGAAAGCGAAATTGAAAAATCAATATTATCTATTAAAACAAGAGTAGATATTAATACAGAAAGGGTTAGATATGGGTTTTTTTTGTGAAGATATATTGTTAATGGACAAAATAATACTACTACTAAATAAATCGATACTAGCCACAAAGGCCACATAATAAATTCTGTTACAGTAAGCATTCCGTCTTCTTGGTTAGTTATGAATTGTGGAAAATAAATAATTTTCGATGTCACGTTTAATGATAAAGTAATAAAAAATATCCAGACCAGTACTGAGCCCATAAGCCCATCTACTCTATCAGTTAAAAATTTCCACTGACTCCCATCTCTACCTACATTGGAGTACCAGGCAATTTTATTAGTAAAACCTGTTGAGAAAAAAAATAACGACATACCAACAGTAATCCAAGTAAAAGGCGTAAGGGAGTTATCTATTATTGTTCGATTGTAAACAATAAATTCTCCACTAGATTGTTCAAAATCAAGAAAGTAACTTGTATTAAATATAATAAGTAACAGACCAATTACTTTTATGAAATCAATGAACCTAACTCTAGAATTAGAAGTCTTAGATACTTCACTTAGGGCTTTTCTAAAGCTACCAAATGAAGGAAGAAAGAGATTTGTAAATTGTTTCATACTAAATATTTTACATACTATATGGTTCTTGAATAGCAATATAATTACATTGTGGAAATTGTACTTTATCAACCTGAGATTGCAGGAAATGTTGGTGCTTGTATTAGATTATCAGCAAATACAGGAATACCCCTAAATATCATAAAGCCCTTTGGCTTCAGTTTTCAAGAAAATAAAATCCGTCGAGCTGGGTTAGATTACCATGATTTAGCTTCAGTTAGTAGCTATGAAAACTGGGATGAATTTATATCAACAAATAATAATAAAAATATTGCCTATCTCTCGGCTAAGGGAAGTAAAAGTTATTGGGATAGTACCCTCTCAGATTTTGATTATCTAATTTTTGGTCCCGAATCAGTTGGATTACCTGAGAATATTATTTCTGAGCAGGAAAATTTATTGACTATTCCAATGGATAAAAAGTCAAGAAGTATAAATTTAGCAAATTCAGTGGCAATAGTAGGTTATGAGTACCTGAGGCAACAGAATGTATAGTAAAGTTTTATTGGTTTTTATTGGTGGAGGAATTGGTACAGTTGCAAGATTTCTCATAAACTACTTTATAAATTTTTCGATGTTGAGTCAATTCTCAACCTTATTCATAAATGTTGTAGGTTCATTCTTATTTGGAATAATATATTCAATAATTGCACAAAACAGCTTAATTAGTTTATTTCTACTTACTGGCATATTGGGTGGTTTTACTACATTTTCACAATTTACAATCGATATTATAGAACTAAATACACAATCACAGCTATCCACACTCATCTATTTTTTAGGTACAATTATTTTTTCAATATTAGGAGCTATGTTAGGTGTATACATAGGAAGTAAGCTGGTAAATTAGATTATGAATAACATAGGAGCTAGAAATGCCAAGTTTTGATATAACTTCAGAATTTAACAAGCAAGAAGTAATAAATGCTGTAGATCAGAGTAAGAGGGAAATCATAAACAGGTATGATTTCAAAAATACAAATACATCAATAAACAGTTCCGAATCAACTGTGAGTATCAATAGTTCAACAAAAGATAGACTATTAGCTGCTGATCAAGTTTTAAGAGAAAAGTTTGCTAAAAGAAATATTTCTATAAAATTTTTATCAGATTTTGCTGATGAAGAAACTCCTTCTGAAAATAAAAGAGTTTACACTTTGAAAACTGGGATTGAAACAGCTGACGCTAAAGAGATAGTAAAGTTTATTAAAGATAAAGATAAAAAGATTCAAGCTTCTATACAGGATGGCTCAATCAGAGTTACTTCAAAAAAAAGAGATACCCTACAAGTTATAATGAATTCAATAAAAGAGAATAATTATGATATTCATCTCACTTTTGGAAACTTTAGAGATTAAATCTTTTTTTTATACCTTTGAATATAAATCTAGAAAAAATGATTGAAATTAATATATAAAGAATATAGATTTCAATTCCTACGTTTGCTCTGTAGCCAAAATAATAAAAAAACAATACAACAAACGCACCATATATAGCCCTGAATACAGAAAAGAAAAGAAGCGTTTGAAATGCTTTTGATGTAACAATTTTATTTAATTTATTTATAAAAAAACCTTTTTCTATTTTTTGAAATAATGTTATAAATTACATCTCTAATAACTTTTGGGAAAAAATATGAAATCTTGATTATTTTATAAAGACCTCCCAAATCGGCAATGGACTCAATAATTGCATTAGATGCATAAAATTTTTTTTCATTTTTTATATACACTATTTGATCTTTTTCTATATCTTCTTTATTAAGATCAAGCTGACTAGACACACTTACATTGGTATTTCTTTTATTTAAAAAATTTCCATATGCACTGCAAACACTACAGTCTCCATCAACAAATATTTCACTCATTTAACTCAAACTCTAGACTAAGACTATTCACACAGTATCTATTACCTGTAGGGTTGGGGCCATCTGGAAATACATGACCAAGATGTGACGAACAATTTTTACAGAGTATCTCAGTCCTAACCATTCCAAGTGAGGAATCTATCTTGGTTTCAATCTTTTCTTCAATTGCATCAAAAAAACTTGGCCACCCTGAGCGAGAATCATATTTTGTAGAAGAATCAAATAATACTTCACTACATACTGCACATTTATAATAGCCATTGCGCTTTTCATTAAGTAGCTTTCCAGAAAAAGGAGGTTCCGTACCACAGAATTGTGTAACCTGTATTTGCTCATCGGTTAAGTGATTTTTACTTATCTCCATATTGATATTTTATCTTATTGAGGATTAAAGTATATTTCAGTGATTGTTGGTTCATTTTCACTTATCTGCTCTTTAAGTATTCGATTAATAGCAACTATTTCTTGATCTTTTAGAGAATCCTTATAATCGAGTTTTAATAAGGCTAAATATTGCTTACTTCCAATAGGCAATATCTTAAGATTAAGCAATCTTGATATATCTTTATTTGAAGTAATAATTGTTTCTACTTTTTCCAGTTTATCTTTAGAAATACTTTCACCAGTTATTAAGTGCTTCATTTCGTAACCTAAAAATAAACCAGAAACCATAAGAAGAACACCAATGGAAATAGCTGATATTGAATCATAAATGGAATTTTGTGTAAATGATGATAATAAAGTTCCAACTAAAGCTATAAAAAGACCTAGTGTTGCCGCAAAGTCTTCAACAACAATTGCTATTAGAGGTCCATCTGTGGATTCTTTTAATAGGCTCATGACACCTTTTTTATTATCTTGACCTTTTTTAAGTTGTGTGATTGCTTTTTTTAATACATAGGACTCAAGTATGATAGAAATGACTAGTAGGACTATTGAGATCGTAAGATTTTCCAACTTTTTAGGGTGAGACAAAGATTCTATTCCGTGCTCTAAGGAGACAAGGCCTCCAATTGTAAAAATGAGAACTGCAACAACAAGTGTCCAGAAATATTCTTCTCTTCCTCTACCCAACGGATATATCTTAGGGTTTATCTTTTTTGACTGTTTTATTCCAAACCATAATAGAAATTGGTTGCCTGTATCAACAAACGAATGAATCGCTTCAGAAAACATAGCACTCGACATTGTTATTGTTGCAATGACTGATTTAGCAATACCAATAGAAAAGTTTACTGACATGGCAAGAAATACTGTTTTAGATGACTCGTTAGATGCCATTTGAGAACCACCTCACGAGGTCTTGATAACCTCCAATACGTTTATTATCAATAAAGACTTGGGGAACAGTTTTTATACCTTCACCTATTTTTAAATAAAACTCAGACCTAATTGTGTCATCAGATAAGTCAATTTCTTTAAAATCTAAGTCTTTTGAGTCCAATAAAGTTTTGGCCCTATCGCACCAAATGCAGAAGTCTTTTGTATATATTTCTATGTTCAATTATTTTCAGATCCTGTATATATTTCATTTGTTGTTTGTGTAACTCGTATAAAGGTTGTACTTTTTGGAAGATCTTTTATTGATTTAGCACCTACATAAGAACAAGCTGATCTTATTCCACCAAGAATTGACTGAACAGTTATATCGATGTCTCCCTTGTATTTAAGTCTAACCTTCTTGCCTTCAGGTGCTCGATGTTCAGCTAGATCACCATAATATGTTTCCTGGGCCTTCCTGGAAGACATTCCATAGAAGTCTTTGTACTTGACTCCATTTTCATCAGTGACAAGTTCACCACCAGATTCTTTGTGACCAGCAAAAATTCCGCCAAGCATTACATAATCAGCTCCAGCACCAAAGGCTTTTGAAACATCACCCGGATACTTACAACCACCATCAGCAATTACGTGACCGCCAAGACCATGTGCAGCATCTGAACATTCTGATATCGATGAAAGCTGTGGATAGCCTACTCCAGCAACTTTTCTAGTAGTGCAAACTGAACCTGGTCCAATACCTATTTTTACAATATCGGCACCTGCCAGTATTAAAGCTTCAGTCATTTCTCTTGTTGCTACATTTCCAGCAATAATAATTTTGTTTGGAAAGGCATCTCTATATTTTTTGACTGCCAATACAAAATCTTCACGATATCCATTAGCGACATCGAGACAAAGGAATTTTATTTTCTCTTCTAATTCAAATATTCCCGATGCTTTTTGAAAGTCATCTTCTGATGTTCCAACTGTAACCGCTAAATATTCTGGGTTTAGGTTGCTTAAATTCTCTTTCCAATCTTTTAGTGTATAAAATTTATGGACAGCAGTAAGCATATTATGTTTTTGGAGTGCAATAGCTGTTTCAAATGTTCCTGTTGTATCCATATTTGCAGAAAAAACTGGAATACCCCTCCATTTTTGGTTTGAATGTCTAAATTTGAATTCTCTATTTAATTCAACTTCTGATCTTGAAACAAGTGTGCTCCTTTTCGGCCTAATTAACACGTCATCAAAAGTTAATTTTATTTCATCTTCTATTCTCATAATCTTTAATATCACTTATCCTAAATAACACGAATTATGATAGTTGAATTTCCTTTATTTGGTGCAGGTATTAATTATTTTCCCTACGAAATATCTGTGCTACGAATATTTGAACCCCGTTATCTGCTTCTTATTGGTGATTCAATAAAAAATAATCAATCATTCTGTGTTAGTAAGTCACTAGACAATATAGGGCAAATCGTTTCAGAAGTCGAAATTCTTGAACATCAAGATATATCAAATGCTGAACAAGTAGTTGTTGTACAGTGTATGAATCTAAGAAAAGTGAAAAATATATACCTAGATGATGAATATCCAAAGGCAAGTTGCGAATTAATTATAGATGTAGGTCTACCCCCTACTGAAGATGAATTAATAGTTCTTCAAGAAGACATAAAAAGAAGTGTGGGTAAAATGCTTGAACAAGGATTAGATATTGAATTACCTATTTTTGAAATAGAAACAGAAAATAGGATTATGA
>CAXHFF010000055.1:0-5802 GCA_964016255.1 uncultured Acidimicrobiaceae bacterium | reverse complement strand
TCAGATGTGTATAAGAGACAGGCTTTTATCTTTTAAAGCGTCTTGGTATTCCTTTTAATTATTAAAAGAACTATATCTGTAATTATCATTTATTCTTTTTTGTATTATATTGAATTCTTTAGTAGATAAATTATTTTTAAATTCATTAATTATTTTATTTTTCTGATCTTTATTTGAAAAAGAACTTCTTAAAATATTATGTAACAACTCATGACTGCCAACAGTAACAGCTCTAGTTTTTGCCGCCTGCTCTTTATTAATTACAATTTTACCTTCTTCTGTAATAAATCCATCTGCTTCAACATCAATACTAGGGTATGCTTTTTTGAACTCATCAATAGTTTCATAAATTTCTAAATCTTCTTCGCCTACAACTTTTGCTATAACGTCAGCTTCTTTTTGGATCATTATAGCATGTATTCTGTTTTGGGATTTATCATAAACGCTCTGATAACCTTTTAATGCGGCTGTATATTGTTTTTGAGTTATATCACCATTTTCTAATTCTTGATTTAACTTATCTACTTTAGCTGCTTGAGCCAACGCTAAATCACCCGCAGAATTTATTTCCGTAATTTCTTGTTCTGATAATTGTTCTACTTTAGAATTGTTTTCTTCAACAATTTTCCGAAGTCGCTCTTTAGAAGAATCTATACTTTCTTTAATTCCTTCTTTTACAGTAACACTCCTTGCTCTATTATATTGACGTGTTTTTTCAGATATAACATTTAATTCATTATCAATTTCAGCTGACTGACTAGGAGTTCTAGAATTGTTACTTGCTAAAAGCATACCACCCCCCTTAATTCCAGCACCACCAAATGCGCCTTGTAGCCCAGATTCAAAACCTTGTTGAGAAAAAACAGAATCTATAAAAGTATTTGCAGCTTCAGATGA
Organism: uncultured Acidimicrobiaceae bacterium; assembly: GCA_964016255.1. GTDB lineage: Bacteria > Actinomycetota > Acidimicrobiia > Actinomarinales > Actinomarinaceae > Actinomarina. Next base: position 4,905 of record CAXHFF010000055.1, on the reverse strand, counting down.
ATCACCTGTTTCTCCTAATTTATTATTAAATTCTTCAGCTCCATATTGGAACATTTCTGTTAATGCTTCAGTGCCACTAGCATTTATAAGCTTCATTGTTTTAGCCCCAAAAGCTTTACTAATTACGGTTTTTGCTAGTTTTTTCTTAAAATTTCCTCCAATAAGTTTTCTAAGACCGGTATTTTCAGCCCAGCCCTGTAAAAATCCAATGCCCACAGGAATAGCCACCTCAGCTTCATCGTCTTTAATTAATTGATTAAGAGATTTTCCTTTTCTTTTAGCTAACCCTTTATTATAATTTACATAATTGTCTGCTGCATAGTCAAAAACAAAACCAGTTCCCCCTGTAAACATACCATATAACGCACTCCCAACCGCATTTATAAAAGAACTAGCTATTGCAGCTCCTCCCTTTAAAATTTCACCCTCTTTAAAACTTTCAATTATTTCTAATGTTGGTTTTTTTTCGGCTTTTTGTTTTTCTCTTTCGGCAATTTTTTCTAATATTTCTTCTTGAGAACTTAATCCTGAAGTTAAAAACTCGCTATCTTTGTTTTCTTTAATAAATTGTTGAACGTCTTGTTCACCAAACATATAATTAGCAATAGTAGCAGAGGCTATGTCCATAGCAGCTGAATCACCAGAATAAAATTCTCCTATATTTTCTACATCTTCGCCTAAATTAGATAATGCATTTTTAATTGATTCATAACCTGACAACTCTGCAGTTTCTTGAATATTATTTTCTAATGCTCCAACTTTTTTAATAGGATCTTCATAAGGCTCAGCATCTGTAAAAACACTTAAAAAACCAGCAACCTCTTCTTTAGGTAAATCATAAATTTTACCATCAACTTTATACGTTGTAGGTAATTCCAAAGAAGTATTTACCGGCTCTGATACCATATTGTCGAGTGCTACATTTTCCTCCACAGGCGCACTCTCTTCCGGTGAAGGTATTGGCTTTTCCACAGTTTCGTCTTTTTCAACTATTACTGCATCTGGAAATTCATTTAAAAATCCTTGAACTTCTTTTTCAGGAAGATCGTAGATTTTACCATTTATTTGATATGAAACCATGAATATTATTTTCTTTCGTATTGATTATATTTTTGTCCTTCATCTGTTACAGATTCATCTCTTTGTAATCTGCCGGTGTATAATATATTTTTAGCAATTTGCTGCGCTAAATCTTTACTAAGCCCTTCACGCTCTAATAAGTTTTGGAAAAATACATAAGGTGCATCACCAGCATTTACCGTAAAACTTTCAGTTGGTTTTGCTCCATTTTTCTTAATTTTTATTTCTGTAATATTTCCATCATCATCTTGAAAAATTCCATCATTTACTAAAGAATAACCTAATCCAGCTAGCCCTTTATTTACAGTAGAAATATTATCAAACTCAACCACTCCAATTATATTTCCATCTTTATTCCTAGCCATTCCAAAACTATCTAAATTTTCAGAAAATTGTACTACAAAGGCTTCAGCATTAGCTAATGCTTTAGCTTCGCCTGAACCGCTTTTACCACCTTTGCCACTAACAGCTTTAGTTTGATAGGTATTATTTTCTTTATAATTAGGTATTAATTTAGAAGCATACTCGGCGTAAGCTTTTACAAATTCTGTTTGCATTTCGCTTCCTTGTTGTAATAATTCTGAAGCGCTAAATTGTTTATTACTTCCTTTACCTATAATTGCCCAAACATCTTCGGCATCTTCTGGGACAGTAAAAAATGATCTTGCCTGAGCTTCAAATTGGGACGTAGTGTTTTGAGCTATTCTATTAGCTGCTGTAGCAGTGTATAATGTTTCATATTTACCATTATCAGATAATTTGGTAAATTTTTTATCTGACATTGCACTATCAGTGAGTTGATTGTTTTTGTCTAAATATCCTGCTTTTTGGTAAGTGCTATATATCATAGAATCAATACTGGGAACTTTGCCTGGATCATACCCAAATAGCAAGCGAGCATCTTTATCAATAACACCCTCAATATTTTCTCCTGAAAATCTCATTTTATAGCCGCCCATTTCCGCATCCCAATAAACCTCTTTCTTTCCTTTAGCAAAACCGTTGTTTACATTTTGAGCAGCGACCCAATCAGCTGTGCCGGGCTTACTTTTAGACATGCCTCCTTGCGCGCCTGCTGTAGCAGGGTCAAATTCTTCTCCGTAAAAAACCTTAGATTCTTCATCCATTTCAATTACAGAATATAATTGTTGCAATCTTTTCTGAGCTTTACCAAATCCTTCTTGCGCTATTTTTAATTCTTCTTTAGTAGAAGCATTTTGCATAGCTATTCTATATTCAGTAACTAAGTTTAAAACATTATCAGCTTCCTCACTATATATTGAATCAGCACCTAGTTTAGCTAAATTAGCATAAACCTGTTCTTGATTTTTAGAAGCATATTCAGCTGCCCAATTTAATTGATCTTGTATTTTTTTAGCTAATTCATCATCTTTTTGGCGAGTAAAATCAATATAATCAGTTGTAGCCTTAGCTACATTAGAAATTGTATTTGCCCATATTTGACCTGATTGATTATCTACAATCGTTATTGGATTTTCATATGCTCCCATTATTAATTTGCTATTATATTATCTCCTGTTTTTATTTGATCAAACAATTCTTTTTCATTAAATTGCGCCGTCCCCGACGCTAGCCCTCCCCCGGCTTATATGTTTTTTGTAAATAAGCAGATGTAGTATCAGCTATACCTGATATTCCAGCTCCTGTTATAGCCGCGGCATCCGCTCTTGCTTGTGCCTGCGCTTGTTGCTGCCCGGTTATTTGAGCTTGTTTTCTATTAAGTTGTTCGGTTTGTCTTCTTTCTTGTTCTCCATAAACAAAAGCAGCACCTTGAACTCTTCCTTGTTCTAATTTTTCAGCCTGCCCAAGCTTAACACTCTGTATTCTTCGTTCTTCTGCAATTTTATTAGCCTCTAAATTAGCTTCTCCTTGTGCTCTTAATTGTTCGTTTTGCGCTTCTTGTTGTTCTATATTAGCTGAAACGCCTTTTTTGCTTGCTAATGCTGCTTGCGCTAGTGCAGTTGCACCCCCTGCACTTGCTCCGGTAGCTCTTAATGTGTCTAAAGTATTTGCTAAAGCTATATCTGTTTGTTCCATTTGTATTTCAGCTGCCTGGGTTGCTACGCCTAGGCTATCAAAAGGATTAGTCATTTTAGAACTTAAATCCTCGGCTATGCTAGAAAAGTCTTGCATTCCAGCATAAGGGTTTATAATCGGCTGTCTACTATTTTCTAACTCTTTTAATTCTCCTTCTAATCTTCGTTTTTCTCTTGCTGCTCTGTTAGCCCTTTTATTAGAGCCGCTGGCGCCAAAAAGACTACCTAAAAGTTGTATTCCCCCACCAATTAACAAAGCTGTACCAGGTTCTATTGCTTTTATTAAGCCTTCAATTTCATGGCCATACCATGCTAGTTCTAAAAATTCAATTATTTGTTCCATTTGTTATTATTAATAAGATGATTCAGCGTATTCCGAAGATACAGCAAATAATTCTTTTGGGCCCCCATAATCAGTAACAGTATCAGTGGACATTGTAACGGTTGTAAAGTAACCTTTAATGCCGCTCATTTGGTCGCCAAATCTTACTTCACCGGGGGCAGCCACACTGTTATTAACTATATTAGCCATGTATTTATTTTCTTTTCTATTAAACCCCGCCCTATTTAAAGGCGGTATAAGCAATGATGGAAATTGGTTTCCATAATTATCATATGCTCCTTCATTATAACTATATATTAAAGTAGATGTGTCACGCGTATTAGTAGTGCCAAAATTTACAAAATCAGTATCTACCGAACCAACACCAGTAAAATCAGAATCAATACTGTTAATTTCCCATCCATTACTTCCTTCGTAGTTTATTGTTTTAAATACTTTTGACATGCTGGGTCTAGGATTAAATATAAAAGTTATACTAGAATCATTGTTTACTCCGTAAAAATTTGATCTTTTAATAGTTGGATCTTCAGAGTTGTGTTGGTATAAAGCTGCTGCTGTTGATGATGCTGCACCGTTATTTACAGTATAAAAATAATTTTTTAAACTAAAACCTAGCCCAGGTTTGTAATTAAAAAAGCTATTCCATCCATTTATACTGTCGTCAAACGATAATGTAAAATATGAATTAGTTGCTACATTCCCTAAAGAATCTGTTGTAAAAGAAGCGTTAGCTGTTTGTAGAGATACAACATATTGTTTATTGTATATATCCCACATACCTATAGCTTTACCGGCTATAAAAGGTTTTCCTTGGTCTAATTCACTTAATTTATCTCTAAAAAAGTCATACATGCCGTAGCGTTGTATTTCTTCTAAACCATTATTAGATAATCTTAATACCGCATTTCTGTCTTTATCTACAAAATATTGCCTAAAGCCGTAAACAGCATGACTCTCAGGATTCCTACTAATACCAAAATTACCTGCATAGGCTTGTGGATCTCCTATAACTATATTACTAGTTGTTACTGTAGGATTTCCTTCTGCGGAATATATAACATTTTTATTAATAGGTGCTCTGCTAACTTTATTTTCTTGAAATATAGTTAAATAATAATCTTGAGCATATAATTTTTGTATTGATCCGTAAGCGGGATTTAAACTTTTAGTAATATCTGTTCCAACGCTAAACACATTAGTATCATTAATTCCCGTGCTTGAATTAAATATTCCTGAATATATTAAAGAATTAATTCTAAAAGTAGCATTAGGTTCTTCTTCAACCAAATAGGCTCTAGGCCCAAAGCTTACAGAAGTATTATTATATCCACCTCTAATCCTAGATTCTTCAATAGTCCAATTTTTAGCAATAATATTTGCATCGGCAGTTTCAACATTTGATTGCCCCCCAGTGCCATATCGTAT
>CAXHFF010000054.1:0-5814 GCA_964016255.1 uncultured Acidimicrobiaceae bacterium | reverse complement strand
ATCTGTAGGTTTCAGAAAGTTGAAATTAACACTTTTAGTTTTGAATTCTGATGACTCAAAAAAATTAATCAAATCAAATTCTCCAAAAACAGAATCTATCTCATCGGAAGAATTATCTTGTGTTATTAGTTCGAGCTTGTTCCAGAAATATTTTGGCACTACCACTGGATAACCATTTTTATATCTATATTTTGGAATCATTACTTCATCAAAGTCATGTTTTGTATCAAGCAGCTTTTTAATCACTTTACCTTCCACAGATGGCTGATCCCCTAAGAAGATAAATACATTCTCAAAGTTTTTATTTTGATTGAGGTGATGCAAACCTGTTCTAATTGAGGAGATAATACCTTCTTCCCAGTTTTCATTTATTAATATAGCGGATGATTTGAAATCAACCTTTTCTATTATTATTTCGCTTTCGTGACCGAGAACAACAACAGCCTCTTCAAAATATGTCGACACAGTATCAATTGTGGTTTCTAAGATTGTAGAGCCCTTATATTCTGCAAGCTGTTTGGGGAAACCCATTCTTAATGACTCTCCAGCGGCCAAAACTATTGCAGCATTCATAATGTTATCAAGGTAGAAAATCCTGAAAAAAGAATTAATAAGATTGCTTCAATATTTCTTAACATATATACCTGCTTTAAGCCTGACCCCAAGCATACTAATGAAAAGATGCTTGTTGAGAGTAAAATTACTCCCTGCAGTGGGATAGAATTAAAAAATAAAATTGGGGCATTTAACAATATTGGTATTGATGAAAATCCGTAAATTATTGCAATAAAAATTAAATTTGGTTCCCTTTTGAAAAAATACTTCAATACTAAATAAATTATTAATACTGAAACAAATACATTTATAAAACCAAACAGTTGACTTGTAATTAAGGTACTTGTATTGTCTATAAATTCAAAACTATTTTCTATTTCAATTATTAGAGTCTGAAATTCTACAACAGATTCTTGTGGAAGCTCAGCACTAGATTCAGAAATAATCTGCTTTACGTAAATTACTAGATTCTTAAGAAAAGTTGTAATTGATAAGGTGCTAATAATCGAACCAGACAACCAAATTGCTACTCCTTTTTGAAAAGATGATTTATCTGTAACGAGCTCGCCATAAATATATTTATCAAGCCGGAGTATTCTGTAAAAAATTGTATTGTTTCTCATTTTATTTATTTATACCTTAGAATCCAGTGTATGACTATAGCAAAGTTAATTTCATATTGTATTGCCCTAGCTATGACAATAGTAATATATTGGGCACAAACTCAAGTATCGATACTGGACTCTACTATTCCACAACTTCCTTGGGGTGTTGTCTCATTAGTTGATCTTTATGCAGGATTCACCCTATTTGGGATGTGGATTGCATATAAGGAATCCTTGTTAAAAACTTTTTTTTGGGTCATTGGTCTTATAGTCTTGGGAAATTTAACAACTGCTGTTTATGTAATTTATAGTATTAATAAATCAAAAGGTGATATGAAAGTTTTCTTTTTAGGAGACCGTGGTTAGTCTTTTTTAAGATTATCCAAAAGAATTAAGGAAACATCTCTTACTTTTATTGACTCACCTCTACCAAGCTCTTTAACCCCATCATCCATCATGATGTAGCAAAATGGACAAGCTACAGCAACTTCATCGGCACCTGTTTCTATCGCTTCTTCAGATCGTTCTATATTGACTTTTTTTCCTGTAGACTCTTCCATCCACATTCTTCCTCCACCAGCACCACAACAAAAGCTATTAGTTCCTTGACGCTTCATTTCACGAACCTCTATACCCCCAATTGACCCGAGTATTTCCCTAGGAGCAGTGTAAATGTCATTATGCCTGCCTAGGTAACATGAGTCATGATAAGTTATAACGTAAGGATCTTCACTTGTTCCAACCTCAATTTTGCCTGATTGAACTAACTCTGTTAACAATTGACTATGGTGAATAACTTCAAAATTACCACCGAGTTGAGGATACTCATTAGCTATAGTGTTGAAACAGTGAGGGCATTGAGTGATAACTTTTTGAACATTTAAATTATTCATATTTTCAATATTTTGAATAGCTAATTGCTGAAAAACAAATTCATTGCCAGTTCTTCTAGCTGAGTCACCTGTACAAACTTCTTTGGGTCCTAAAACTGCATAAGATACACCAGCACGTTTCAGCAGTGTTGCAACAGCTTTAGTGACGGGAACATTTCTATCATCAAATGCACCTGCACAACCGACCCAGTACAAGTACTCGACATCTTCTTTGTTGTCTTCTTCGAGCAATGGAACATCAAACTCTAAACCTTCGGACCACTTCATTCTATCATTCTGAGATGCGCCCCAAGGATTGGATGAATTTTCCATCGCTACATAAGCTTTCCCAAGCTCTGAAGGAAAGTCTGAAGCCATCAATGCAAGGTGTCTTCTCATATCAAGTATTTTGTCTAAGATTTCAATATTTACTGGACAAACTTCGTCACATGCCCGGCACGACGTACACGCCCAAAGCTCTTCAGATGTTATTCTGTCAAAGACATTTGAAGTTTTCACTTGTAAGTCAATCGGAGTTGATACAGTTGCTGGTACTGGTGGAGAGCCTGATTCAGACATAACTTGTCCAACCTTAAGGATTATCTCTCTAGGATCTAATGGCTTACCCGTTAAATTAGCAGGACAGACAGAAGTACACCTTCCGCAAACTGTACAAGCATCTAGATCTACGAGTTGCTTCCATGAAAAGTTTTCAATAACCTCAACACCAACTGTGTCTATATCTTCCGCCTCAAGAAGATTTCCAATATCTTTCATTGCTCCCTTGGGTCTATCTTTGGGGCTAAGGAACATGTTGACTGGAGAAGTAATGATATGTCTAAGTTTTGATTGTGGAAGGGAAATTAGGAAAACAAAAAAAGAAACGACATGAAGTATCCAGGATATCCTGTGAAAAAGAACTCCATTTTCTACTGGAAGCATATCTGCAATAAAATACCCAACAAAGCTCCATTTTTCATATTCAGGAAAACCTTCAACAATTATTCTTCCAGCTTCGGTAGTTAACCCAGAGATACCCATGAAAGCCAACAACCCAAGAGTAAGGTAATCATCCGTTTTGGTTTTAGTTTTAATTCTATCTTCAGTACCAAAAATTCTTCTAAAGAGAGCCCATGCAATTCCAAAAAGATATATTAAAGAGGCTACTTCTAGAGAAAAGGAATAGATGAAATACGTAGTGCCTTGTAAGAATTTTAAAGAGGGAGGCATTAAGTGATGAATTTCGAGGGTAATCGTTCCAGCAAACAATCCTAAAAAGCCTACATAAATCATAGAATGCATCACGCCAGCTGCACGAAATCTTAGAACAGTTCTCATTAAAATGCCATCAAAGAAGTTTTTAATTTTAGAAACTAAAGTAGTCTTTCTTTTTTCGCTCTTGCCGCGAGCCCAGTTTTTTGCTCTAAGAGAAAATAAGTACCCACTTATAAATATTGAAGACGCACTTAAAAGATAGAATGCATACTGTAGATATTTAGGAATATTCTCAAAAACTCTTCTACCTTCAACAATATCTCCTTCAGGGAAAACATAACTAGCAGCCCATAAAAGCAATGTACCAACTGCACTACCTGCAGCAAAGAGAAGGACATAATCATTAACCTGTTTTGTTTTTTTCTGATTAATCATTATTCATTTCTTGCGAAATTTCTTTAGATCTATTTGTTGCGGAGTTAATTGCATTCTCAATAATTTTATCAAAAGAATCCATTTCAAGCGAATTGAGGCCAGCCTCTGTAGTGCCATTGGGAGATTTTATTTTATCTACAGTTTCTACGAATTCTTCTTCAGACACGAGTGAGGGAAGAGAGTTTACCAACTCCTTAACAATTCTATTTGCTTCAGCTTTCTCAAGTCCTAACTTTTGTCCTGTTTCAACAATTCTTGCAGATAGTTCTAAGTACCATGCTGGACCGCTTCCATAAATTGAGGTGATCACATGAAAAAGTTTTTCATCATATTCTGAAATTGAACCAAGTTCTTCTAATATCTTAAGAAAAGATAGGTAGTCATCATCATAATTTTTTGTATATGGAATAAACCCAGTATTTTTCTTAATTGACAAATTAGGCATCAGCCTAAGGATTTTATTATTAAAATGTTTTTCGAAATAACTTACTTCTACTCCAGCCAAAACTGAACAAATGAGAACATTTTCAGAGATTTTATCCGAATATGAAGATATGAATTGCTTAATATCTTTTGGCTTTATACATAAGACCAAAACACCATCACTAATAAAATCAATTTCATTCTTAATGATAGAATTTTTCATTGGAGAAAATTCTGGCTTTTGATCGTAAAGATGCACATTAAAGTCTTCATTAATATTATTTAAACCAGTAGCAAGAGATGATCCGAGATTCCCAACACCAACTATGTGAATATCCAAATTAACCATTATTTAATATTATCACTATTAAAAGAAATGTATATCACTATGATTTTTAGAAAAAATTAACAAATAGTTTGCATAAATATATAACTATATTATATTTTATATAAATCTAAGTATATATACTTAGATTATATGTATAATTGTACATAGATTAGAAAGGATAAAAATGAATGGATCATTAACAGCTTCTTCAGTCAAGCCTGGTGTTAGGCGATCAAAGAAATATACTTCTGGTCGTGTTTGTGAATTTTCATCATGTGAAACTCAAATTAGTATTTATAACAAGAAAAAATATTGTTTTCTACATTCTCCAGTCTCCTACCCCAGAGTAAGAGGCCATTTATCAAGAGATCAAGAACCAAATATTTAGTCAAAACAAATAAATTTAGAAAGGAAGTTACAAATGGGAAAAGCAGTTGGAATTGACTTAGGAACAACTAATAGTGTTGTAGCAGTTCTAGAAGGTGGCGAACCTGCAGTAGTGGCAAACGCAGAAGGAAATAGAACTACGCCTTCGATTGTTGCCTTTAAAGGTGAGGAAGTTCTTGTCGGAGAGCTTGCTAAAAGACAAGCAATAACAAACCCTGATAATACAATAAGGTCAATTAAAAGAGAGATAGGTACTTCTTGGAAGCAAGAATTCGAAGGTAATGAATATACGCCTCAAGAAATATCAGCGAGAATTTTGCAGAAATTAAAGAGAGACGCTGAATCATATCTTGGTGAAGATGTAACTGAGGCAGTAATTACAGTTCCTGCGTATTTTAATGATGCTGAACGTCAAGCTACAAAAGAGGCAGGAAAGATTGCTGGTCTTAACGTATTAAGAATTATTAATGAACCTACTGCAGCATCTTTAGCATATGGTTTAGAAAATAGTGAAGACCAAAAAATATTAGTTTACGATCTAGGTGGAGGAACATTTGATGTTTCGGTACTAGAAATATCTGAAGGTGTTTTTGAAGTTAAATCAACAGCTGGTGATTCAAAATTAGGTGGAGATGATTGGGATCAAAAAGTAATGGATTGGCTAGTTGAGAAATTTAAATCATCAACTGGTATCGATATCTCGACTGATAATATGGCCATGCAAAGAATAAAAGAAGGTGCAGAAAAAGCAAAAATTGAACTTTCTTCAACTAGTGAAACAGAAGTAAATTTACCATTTATTACTGCAAATGATGCTGGGCCACAACATTTACTTGAGAAATTATCCAGAAGTGAATTCGAAAAAATTACTTCCGACTTAGTAGAACGAACAAAAAGTAATGTTAATAAAGCTATAGAAGATGCCGATCTATCTTACTCTGATATTGATCATATTATATTAGTAGGAGGTTCAAAAAGAATTCCATCAAACCAA
>CAXHFF010000053.1:0-5815 GCA_964016255.1 uncultured Acidimicrobiaceae bacterium | reverse complement strand
CTTTATCTTCAGTTAAACCAAAGTCTTTTTTTGCTATTTCATACTCCTGCGACAATGTTGTTGAAGCCATCAAACGATTATCTGGATTTAGCGTTACGTTAAATCCACTATTAAATAATTTTATAACTGGATGGTTTTCCAAAGTTATATCACTTGCGCCAGATTTAACATTTGAAGATATGCAGATTTCTAACGGGATCTTTTCTTGGAGAATATATTCAGCAGCTCTTGTGTTTGGCTCAAATAATCCATCATTCTCTATGCATCCCTCTATAATTTGCCAGCCATGACCAATGCGTTGTGCTTTACAATTAAAAATTGCATCATCTATATAAGAGAAATTTGCAGCTTCTCCGGCATGAATTGTAAGACCAATATCACTATTGTGTATTTTCATACATGCCTCAATATGTTTTGATGGTGGGTAGCCATACTCCGGACCTGCTAAATCAAAACCAACGACTCCATTTAAATAATTACTAATTGCCAAATCTGCTACCTCAGAAGAATCTTCATTTTGCCTCATTGCACACAAAATAGAATTGAAGCTACCTCCAAATTTATCCATCCCCCTCTGAAGTCCTCTAGAGACAGAATCTATAACTGTTTGTGGCTTCAGTCCCTTCCTAAGATGTTGTAATGGTGCATATCTTAATTCACCATGGGAGATTCCATCTACTGTCAAGTCTTCAACTGCCTCATAAGCCACTCGTTCTAAAGACTCTTCATCTTGCATAATTGATATTGTTAACTCAAATTTATTAAAAACTTGATTTTGCTCAGATGAAATATTTTCAAAAAACCAATCTGCTAAAAGTTGTTTATCGGTAGTTGGAAGTTTTATGTTTAATTGCTCAGCTAAATCTATGATGGTACTTGGTCTTAATCCTCCATCTAAGTGATCATGAAGTACCACCTTATCTTTCAATTAAAGTCACCTGACTGAATTCTTTCTGTAAAACCAGTTTTATCAAAGATTTGACCTATTGTTTCCTTGCCCTCATAAATTAGCTTCTCTTCATCAATACTCACTAATTCATTATTCCTTAATACTTCAGTACCATTTACAAATACATCTTTAATTTCTTTTGATGAAGCACACATAACAATGTTGTTAATTACATCATGTAAAGGCTGCATCCTTGAATTATTGATTTCTATTGAAATAAAATCAGCAGGTTGTCCTTCCGTAAGAGTTCCATTCATTTTATTTAAAGATATTCGTGAGATGTTCAATCTAGTAGAAATATCAAAAATTTCTTTTGGAGTTATTAATCTCTCTTTTGAATGAGTATTGTTAATTAAAATTGCAGCCCTCATTTCTTCGAGCATATCATAATCATCATTTCCTCCAGAACAATCAGTACCAATTCCCCATTCTGTATTATTTTTAGTAAGAAAATTAGTATCCATTGGCTTTCCTGAAAGGCCATGAGTTGTAGGGCAAAAAATTGGGAAGCAGTTAGTCTCTGAAAGGATTTCTAAATCTCCTTCTTCTACAACTTTACAGTGAGCAGCAATCACATTGTTGTCTAATATCTCAAGATTAGCTGCATGCTTAATTGGGCTTGTTTTAAATTTTTTCCTTATGTAATCCATCTCTTTTTGAGTTTGGGCTAAGTGAATGTGGACCGCTGTGTCTGATTCTTTTGCAAAGTTATAAAGGTCAATCAATATTTCTGGACTGACAGTTGAAGTTTCATGGGGAGCAACAACAGGGTGTACTATTGCAGATTTTCCCCATTCCTTAACAAATTCTTTTGCCTTGCTGATTTCGTTTTCACCGGTCCAGGGACCATATTCAGTCATGACAGTGTGACCTATAAAACCTCTTATCCCAATTGTAGAAGCTGCATTTGCAACCGAGTCAGCAAAAAAATAGTGATCATTAATACTTGTTGTCCCAGATCTTATTGCATCTGCCATTCCGAGTAGGGAAAGTTTATAGACTGAGTTTTCATCTAATGCAGGTTCAACTCCCCACATCACATCATAAAGTGCACTAGCTTTACCATATCCCAATCCTTTTACTGAGTTTAAAGCAACATGCGAGTGAGCATTAGTAAAACCAGGAGAAATGACTACTTCCCCTAAATCTTCACTATTTTGAAGTTCATCAATTGTAAGTTCAGATTTTTTCTTTATTGTTTTTATAGAAGAATTTTCAACGACTAAAACTGCATCTTCATGGATTACATTTACATCTTCAACAATAAATTTTGCTAAATAAAATTTATGTTGCAATTAATTATGACTCGGGAATTGCGACAGGTCTAACCTTTAGTCTCTGTCTAATGCCAATCAGAATTAAGACTACAACCGTCAGAGCATACGGGATCATTAATATTAGTCGGGAGTCAAGTTCATAAACACCTTGTAGACGAATTCCGATTGCATCTCCTAATCCAAAGAATGCACTTGCACCAAAAGTGCCTAAGGGGGTGTTGTTTCCAAAAGATGATGCAACAAGCCCAATATACCCCTTACCTGCTGACATTCCTTCAGTAAACATGGTCAAATTTTCGAGAGAAAGAAATAATCCTGAAATTCCAGCTAATACTCCTGAGAAGACTGTTACTAACCATTTAATTCTTACAGTATTAATGCCCGCGTCTTCTGCGGCTTCAGGGTTTTCGCCTGTTGCTCGTATTGCTGTCCCTAATCTTGTTCTGTAGTAAACGGTATGCAATGCTATAGCTAGAAAAAACATTAGATATACAGAATAAGTAAAGTCCGATAGAAAAGGTTCTAAAAATGAACCCTCGAGAAATGTTATGTGAATAGGTTCAAAACCAACGATTCTTGGATCTGAGAAGAAACCTGCTTGTCCCCAAATTGTACGCATTAAATAAGTAGTGCCAGCTAGTGAAAATATATTTATAGCCAGCCCAGCTAATACTTCATCAGCACCAAGCGTAAAGGAGAGTAACCCGAACAAGACTGCTGTCATGAATCCCGCAAAAAGTCCTGCAGCAAGTCCAGCCCAAACACTCTCTGTGTAATAACTAGCAAAAACACCTGCAAAAGCAGCATTAAGCATTTTGCCCTCAAGTCCAATATTTAATACACCTGCTGCCGAACATAAAGCTGCAGCCATACCGACTATTGCAATCGGAGCTGTCGATCTTAACATGCTCCTTAAAAGTGATATATCAAAGATTTCAATCCATTCCATTACATCTTCTTTCTTGAAAAGAAACTATCCATTTTTTTAACCAAAGGATACTTTTCCAGTCCTTTTACTATTTTTTGAGCACTTACAAAGAAAATTAAGATTGAAATTAAAACTATGATTATCTCTCGTGCTACATCTGTCTTATAGTCAACGTAGAATCCACCATTTTTTATTGCCCCATAAAATAATGAAGCTACGATGGCACCGATGGGTTCAAGCTTTCCAAGTATACCAATTAATATTCCATCAAAACCTTGGTTGAACTCTAGTTCTTGGAAGAAATACCTTACTGCACCTAAAACTTCTATTGCCCCAGCTAATCCACCAAGTGCACCAGAAATTAACATACCTATTATTGCTGATCTATCAGAAGGTATGCCTAGATAAGAACTAAATCGAGAAGGATATACCCCTACCAGTCCATCTCCTCCAGAGCGTAGTTCATAACCAAATGTTGTTTTATTTAGTACGAAGTGAGCAAGTATCGCAACAATAACTGCTATGAAAAAGCCTGTATTAAATTGTGAATTTGGAAATATTTGCTTTAGTTCTGCAGTTTCAAGTATTCTTTTTGTCGAAGGTGCAATTGGATCAGCTCTGAATGGTCCATTAGCCATATAAGATACAAATAATACTGCGACGAAATTTAATATAATTGTAGATATAATTTCACTCACTCCGGCATAAACTCTCAGCAATGCTGGTAATAACATCCAAGCTGCACCTACACCCATTCCAATTAAAATACAAACAGTTACATGGGTGAAGTGTCCAAGATTTTCAAATCTATATCCGGCCCACCCAGCATAAAGTGCCCCAACATACATGGAACCATTTATACCTATGTTGAACATTCCAACTCTAAAGGAAACCAAAGTCGCAACAGCAGTTAAAATTAATGGTGTAGCTTGATATAAAGAATTAGCTATATTCCTTGTTCCTTTGAACCCACCTTCATAGAGATACTTAGCGACTTCAGATGGATTATTTCCTGTAGCTGTAATTAGCACCCACGCAACGAATGTTGTTATAAATAATCCTGCGAAAGTTACTAGTACATCTTTAAATGAAAACTTGTCCATTACTCTTTGACTCCTGCCATATAAAGGCCCATTTGAGCTTGATCAACTTCTTTTGGATTTACCCACTTAACAATTTGTCCCTCATACATGACTGCAACTCGGTCCGCAACAGCCATGACTTCATCAAGTTCTGCTGAGACTAATAACACAGCTCCGCCTTCATCTCTCATTTGAACTAATTGTTCGTGAATTGCTTCAATGTTCCCAATATCAACACCTCTGGTTGGCTGAGAGGCAATTGTCAAAGTCGGGTCTTCAGAAAGTTCTCTAGCGACAACAACTTTTTGCTGGTTACCGCCTGAAAGAGACTTCACTTTTAAAGAAACACTAGGGGCTCTAATGTCAAAATCATCTTTTAGACTATTTGCGTGATTAGCAATTTTCTTCAAGTTAAAAATTCCCTTCGATGAGAGTGGTTTTCTAAAGTAAGAATTTCCAATTAAGTTTTCCCATATACTTAACTGAGTATTCAATCCAGTGTTAGTCCTGTCTTCAGGAATGTGTGCGATCTTTTTTCTTCTTATATTTTTGGGACTACTTGAAGCTATATCTTCACCTAGGTAGTGAACCGTACCTTTGCTGGCCTTTCTTAGACCTGTTAAAGCCTCTACAAGCTCAGATTGTCCGTTCCCCTCTACGCCTGCAATTCCAACTATTTCGCCAGCATTTATATTCAGACTTACGCCATTCACTGCTAAAAGGCCCCTTGCATCATGGACCCATAAATCTTGTACATTCAAAATTTCTTCTTTTGGTTGAGCTTCTTCTTTTTTAACTTGTAGGAAGACTTCCCTTCCAACCATTTGAGAGGCCAATTCTGTTATTGATGTATTTTTTGTTTCCGAAACACCCTGAACTTCGCCATTTCTCATTACTGTTACCCTGTCAGCAATTTCCATGACTTCTCTAAGCTTGTGGGTAATAAAAATAACTGTTTTACCCTCATCTACTAATGTTCTAATAACATTAAATAATTCATCTGTTTCTTGAGGGGTTAAAACAGCAGTCGGCTCATCTAAAATTAATATATTTGCGTTCCTGTATAGAGTTTTTAATATCTCTGTTCTCTGCTGCACGCCTACAGAAGCATCTATCATTTTCAGACCGGGATCAACTTTAAAGCCGTATTTTTCAGCTATTTCAACAACTAACTTATTAAGTCCTTTCCAATCTATAAGGCCCTTACTGTTCCTTGGCTCTTGCCCTAGGCCAATATTTTCTGGAGCAGTAAAACTTGGGACGAGTGTAAATTCTTGATGCACCATGCCTATACCAAGGTTTATTGCAGTTTCTACCTTGCTAATAGTGTGTTTTTCTTCATTAATAAAAATTTCTCCTTCATCGGGTTGCTCAATTCCATAAAGAATTTTCATTAAGGTGGATTTTCCTGCACCATTTTCTCCGACTAAAGCATGTATTTCACCTTTGTTGACTTGGAATTCTACATTTTTGTTGGCTATAACGCCGGGGTAAGATTTTGTAATATTTTTTAAATGTATTGCTGATTCTTTATTCATATTTTTGATTTTTCATTCTTGTTAGCGTATCTTCCTATCTA
>CAXHFF010000052.1:0-5951 GCA_964016255.1 uncultured Acidimicrobiaceae bacterium | reverse complement strand
CCACGTGTGTTCTCGTCGGCAGCGTCAGATGTGTATAAGAGACAGCCTCAAGATTAGGATCTTTATTCCCGACAAGAAAAAAGCGAGTGTAGTTTTCTATATGGTTTGAAATATTTTTTTTTAGAATCTTAAACCGACTGTCTCCTTCGAAATGTTCTCCTGCAATGCCAGCAGTAGTATTTGATTGTTCATCTATCAGGCTTAGGACACTCCCAGCTGTATCAAACACTGGTTGAAGTTGGGCGTTCATCTCTTCTAGGAAATTACTGCATTGTTGGAGAGCTTGTGGATGTGAGATAACTCTTTCGATATTTTCAAATTTTGAATTTTTTAACCCAATAAGTGCGTGTGTAATTTTTTTCTTGAATTCACCAAATACAATTAAATCACTCTGAATTAAAGTTTCATAGGAGTCGACAACAGTACCGACCAGTGAGTTTTCAACAGGTAGTAACCCATAATTTTCTCCACCTGCCTGAACTACAACTTCTCTAAATGTCTGACATTCAATGTATTCTTTATTGGGAAAATAATCCTTTAAGACAGATTCTGAATAAGAACCCTTCGAGCCTTGATAATATATTTTTTTAATATTTTTCATATAAATAATCGATAGCCTCAATATAACCATCAATACCTTTTCCGCTTAGAGTCAAGTCACATAAATCTCTTATTAAGTTTACTTGTCTAAAATCTTCTCTATTTTTTATATCACTAATGTGCACTTCAACTATGGGTATCTTAAGTATCGCTAAAGCATCTCTAATAGCAATACTGGTGTGTGTGTAGGCTCCTGGATTAATTATTAGGCCATCAATATCTTCTTCTATTATGTTATGAACTTTGGATACAATCTCACCTTCAACATTTGATTGATAGATTTCTGTCTGGAATTTATCAATCGAATGTTTTTGGATTATTTCTTTTAATTCATCATACGAAGTTTGTCCATATTTATCTAACTCCCTAATGCCCAACATATTGATATTTGGACCATTGATAACGAGAATTTTATTCATCAGTAACCTCATGAAGTAAATCATTTAAGTTGAAATCAACTAAAACTGGATCTCCAATATCTCGTAATAAAACATACTTTACAATACCTTTAGAGAACTTTTTGTCGTTAAACAATAATTCTCCAAGTTGTTCAGGTTTACTATTGAATTTATAATCAGTATTAAGTTCTAGTTTTTTTAAAAAGTTTTCAAAATTTTGAGTAATTATTGGGTTTAACTCAGATATTTTTTCTGAAATCTTAAGAGCTTTTAGAATTCCGATACCTACCGCTTCACCGTGAGAAATATTGTGTTGAGAATCTATTTCAATAAGGTGGCCAATAGTATGACCAAAATTTAAGAACATTCTCTCAGAAGTTTCTTTAAAATCATTTTTTATGATCTCATTTTTTATATCAACAGCTGTTTTTATGAGTTCAGTGTTAATTTTAGTAATATCAGCCCCATAAACCTGTTCAACTAATTCAGGATTCTTTAGGAACCCCGCCTTGATTAATTCAATCAATCCAGTTTTAATCTCTTTTTCAGGCAATTCATCTAAAAACTCTGGACAAATTAATACCTGATCGGGCATCATGAATGTGCCTATCTGATTTTTTCCATGGATTGTGTTAATTCCATTTTTTCCACCATGTGCAGCATCAACCATTGATAAAAGTGTTGTAGGGATTATGACTAAACCTGTTCCTCTTTTATATGTGCTTGCAGCAAATCCAACAGAATCGGATAGTACTCCTCCCCCAATACACAATACAGTTGAGCTTCTTTGAATTGACGACTCAAACATGTCTTCCCATATCTTTGAAATAGCATCAAGATTTTTATTGTCTTCTTTAACTTCAATCTCTTTAAAGTCCATTGATGATTTTTGAATTTGTAGAAATTTTGACATTACTTGTTTATCAATATAAGTTCTGTAAATTTTGTTCTCAACAAGTTTTTCACAATAGATTAATAATTGATTTAAGTTTTCAAAGTAGTGAACATTAGAAGATTGCAATTTATATCCACCCTATTCGATTGATAATAATTTCAGAGGCTTCTTGAAAGCTGCGTTTAGACATGTCGATTGTGTTATTACATTGTTTATATGTATCAAGTCTCTCATAATATAGTTTCTTTACATTATGTTTTCCAGTAGACACTAGTGGCCTATTACTATCTTTAATATTTTCCCACAAACTTTTGAATTCATTTTTTAAATAAAAGGAATAATCAGATTTCAGTACAGCTGATTTAATAGGCGTTGATATCATCGACCCACCACCGAGAGAAAGTATTGTGTTTGAATTTTGGTAAACTTTCTGGAAAGCTTTAACTTCACAATTTCTAAAATATTCCTCACCATATTTACTGAATAAGTCCTCAATACTTTCAATATGGTCTTCACTTTCTTCAAGTACGATATCATCTAAATCAATAGTATTAATTTCTGTATTGAGTTTTAGAATATCCAAAATAGAAGACTTTCCTGAGCCCATAAACCCAACTAAGAAAGCAGTGTTATTCGACATTGTACTTCATGGTCCATGATTGATTTTTCATATTGAATTCATCAATTTCAAGTTTTGGTATATTATCGAAATTTCTTCGTATCTCTTTTTTATTATCTCCACCTGTTTTGAGTAATAAATTATTTAATATCTCAAAAGCCATAACTGCTTCAAAAATTGGAATAGCTCTGGGAACAGCACATGTATCTGAGCGTTCATAGACTGTTTCAGTTTCAATTTTCTCG
This sequence comes from uncultured Acidimicrobiaceae bacterium, assembly GCA_964016255.1. Lineage (GTDB taxonomy): Bacteria > Actinomycetota > Acidimicrobiia > Actinomarinales > Actinomarinaceae > Actinomarina. Next base: position 3,194 of record CAXHFF010000052.1, on the reverse strand, counting down.
GCTAAGTCTATGCTATTAATTGGAGTTAAGGTTGTACTGATTGGCTTTAAATATGCGGTGATATGCAAATCTTCGCCATTTGTCATGCCTCCCTCAAAACCACCAAGGTTATTAGAAATCTTATTTATTTTCTTCCCATCTAATGAATACTGGTCTTGAACTTGCGTACCAAATTGTTTAGCAACATCAACTCCCTTTCCAATCTCAACAGCCTTTACGCTTTGTACAGACATGAATTGTTTCGCAAGAATTGCATCAAGCTTTTTATCCCAGTGCACATAGCTACCAATAGTTGCCGGAACTCCAGTAGCTATACATGTTATAGAACCTCCGAGAGTATCCTTATTTTTTCTTGCTGAAAGGATCTCTTCTTCCATCAATTTACTAGTCACCGTATCAGGGCACCCAACATTAGACTTTGTAACTTTATCCTTATCGACTTTATCTTTGACATTTTGTTGGTAGGTTACCTCTCCTATGCCAGAGACATAACCTATTATATTAATTCCTAATTCCTCAAGTACCTCTGCAGCAATAGCTCCTATTGCAGTTCTCATGGCTGTTTCTCTTGCGCTTGCTCTTTCTAAAACAAATCTGATATCTTCGTGGTTATATTTTGCTGTACCAACCAAGTCTGCATGTCCTGGCCTTGGTACCACGTAAGGATCTATTTGTTTATCTTTCCAATTTTTCCAATCTTTATTCAATATTCGTAAAGCGATTGGCCCACCAGTAGAAACTTCATTAACTACTCCCGAAGTAATTAAAACTTCGTCTTGCTCAATATTCATCCTGCCCCCAGAACCAACACCTTTTTGTCTTCTCTGTAAAAAGCCATCTAAGTATTTTTTTGAAATATTGAAACCAGCTGGTATCCCTTCGATAATGCCAGTTAGTTCTGGTCCATGACTTTCACCAGCGGTTAAATATCTAATCATCTTTACCTTCCAATTTATCTAATACTTCACCATAAATACTACTTGTACTTAAGGCTGCAGATGTCCATATATTAAAAGACTCTATAGCCTGACAGATTAACATCCCTAATCCATCATATTTTAAAATTGAATCATCAAAATTGTTTAAGAAAGTATTTTGTGAACCATACCCAAGATTGATTACGGTTTTCAAATTTATCAATTCGCTCCAATCTATAGGTAGTTCAGCATTTTGATACGGAGGCATGCCAATAGGTGTTGTATTTATAACTGTCCCTATGTCAGAATCAAGCTTTGAAATATCTTTATAGGATATTGTGTTCTCGTTATTAGATCTACTTACAATATGATATTTTATATTTAATAATTTTAAAGAGTAAGCTATTGCCCTTGAACTCCCACCTGAGCCCAGAATTAGGACTGCTTTTTTATTAAAGTTGAAATCAACCAAATCTAGATAAATCTTAAAACCAGAAAAGTCAGTATTATGCAAATACATTTTTGAATTTTTATTTAAAACAGTGTTACAGGCTCCTATTTCTAGCACACTCTCACTTGGAATTGCAGTATCATCTAGAAGCAGTATTTTTTCTTTGTGTGGAATTGTGATGTTGTAGCCAAGAAAATCCTTATTAATTTCTGAAATTGTTTGTTGATTAATTTCCTCTTTCTTGATCAAGCTATAACTACCTGTCAGGCCTGTAAGATCAAACAATAATTTATGTATTTGTGGTGAGAATGTCTTAGTAAGTGGCCACCCTAGTATCCCTAATTTATTCAATAATCTCACCGCCAATATGGATAAGGTCATCAAAGAATGAGGGGTATGAATCATTTATACATTGAGTGTTGTCTGGAAGAATTTTTTTACCAAGAGTAATATTAGCCACTATGGCTGTCATCGAAATCCTATGATCATCCTCTGTCTTTATAGCTCCTGCATCTAGGTTTTGTTTTCCTTTAATCTTGAACCCATCTGGATACATTTCGATTTCACCATTTAATGCTTGTATAAAATCTTTCATAGAATTAAGGCGATCTGATTCTTTTATTCTTAACTCTTTGGCACCTCTTAAAGTTGTTTCACCCTCAGCTTGGGATGCTAAAAATGTTAGTATTGGAATCTCATCAATTAGGTCGGGAATCTCTTCAGGGTCAATCTGAGTAGCAACTAAATCTGACTTTTTAACTTGTATGTCTCCTACGACTTCATTTCCAACTTCAGTAATGTTATTTATTTCGATATTTGCGTTCATCCTTTTTAAAATTTTTAGAAAACCTATACGTCTTTCATTGATAAGAACTTTTTTTAAAACTATTTTATCTGAAGACAGAATGCCTATAGCAATAAGAAAGGCTGCAGAAGATGTATCTGACGGGATTCTATAACTACTTGGTTTTAAAGTCTGGTTAGGTGGGACTGTGATAGATGATCCCATCCTGACGAGTCCTACACCCATATATGAAAGCATCCTCTCCGTATGGTCTCTAGTCGGGATATCCTCAGTTACCACAGTTGGTTCTTGATGATATAGAGAAGCTATAATCAGTGCGCTTTTTACTTGTGCACTAGGGACAATTGTATTTATAGAATTGAAAGAAGATCCTGCATTTTCAAAATGTATTGGCAAGTATCCCTCATTAGAGCTTATGCGAGAACCGTGCTCATTTAATAAGTTAACTATCCTTCCCATTGGTCTTTTTGTTAATTGACTACTTCCGATTAACTCAGAAGAAAAATTTTGTCTGGCAAGTAAACCCGTCAAAAGTCGAGCCGTTGTACCTGAGCTTTTTGCGTTCAATGCTTTTTTTGACTTTGATAAACCATGTAACCCTACTCCATGAATAACGACAGAATTATCATCACTCACAACTATATTTACACCTAAAGAACTTAAGATTTCAATAGTTGCTGTTGTGTCACCAGATATTAAAATATTTGAAAATTCAGAAATACCTTCAGCTAGTGATCCAAATATTATAGACCTATGAGATATTGACTTATCACCAATTATAGATACTTCCCCAGAGAGAGTTTTTTCTTTATTCAACTTAAAGGCCTCTCTCCAAATTTTTCTGATAATGCTCTTCGCCAATGGACAGAACTATTCAAATAATTGATCAGTTCATCTCTTTCCTGTAAGTCCATCAAATCCATTAACTCATCTAAAAAATATTTAATAAATTTATTTATATTTTCGGAATTAGTATCATACATATCCTTTATCATCTCAGGGTTAGTTCTAGTACTGTCTC